>JALYUI010000066.1 GCA_030853845.1 Bacteroidota bacterium
ATACTGAAGCGGAGAAGAAAATCATCAGCGATGTGGAGAAGTATGGATTTCACATTGCGCAGTTTCACGATGACGGCTATTCGCCCAGCTTTGCCTATACCATTGGCTTGTTCAAAACCTACGGTTATCCGGAGCTGATATGCTTCGGGCTAAATCTGGATTTACTGCATTCGGTGCTTTGGTCGGGTAAGGAGTTGCTGGACAAGCAGCCCGTGCCTGACCAAAGTGTTGGTTACCCTGATTTTTTGGGAGACTACGATGTACGCTTTTTGACCGTTGACAAAGGCTGGTACAAAGACTATTTTGGGTACGGCTATTGGTTCAATGGAACCTGGGATTTTCCGGCGCTGCAAATTGTGTGGCCGGACAAGCAGGCGCTTTTTCCTTGGCAGGAAGGCTTTAATCACAACTGGAAATCCGGCCAACCATTGCTTGACCGTTCGTTGGATTTCCAGTTTCGGGAAGAGCGCAACGTAGCCGTGTTCACGACCCGTCAGGTTCTGGAAGGTTTGCCAATTTTGCGCGTTGTACACGAGGCCGATGGGAGCTGGCAGTTTCTCTGTGATACAACTTATGCCGTGGCCGATTTGAAAATTGTAGCGCTGGAGGAAATCGTGAAACGCGACCCAACAGTTAATGAGTTGTTTCAACTGAATTATGGATGGCACGCATTCAGGGATGAAGTTGGAAAAAAGTGGCGAACAGAAGAACACGAAGTAGAAGAGGATGATGAAACCGAAGACGTAGAGGCAACTAAGGAATGACCCGCTGGTTCCTCCTCCCCCTGCTGCTCCTGGCAGCCCTCGCTCTTGCCGCCTACCCGCGCCTGCACCGCAAGCTGCTCCACTACCAAAGTCACCGCGCCGCGGAAGTTACCACCGTCCAAATAGCGCCCCAACTCCGCGACGGCGACCTAATTTTTCACACCTCCCAATCGGCGCAGAGCCGGGCCATTCAGTTGGCTACGAACTCGGCCTGGAGCCACTGCGGCATCGTGTACCAGCGGGCAGGTGAGTGGCAGGTGTTTGAAGCCGTGCAGCCGGTGAAGCTCACGCCGCTGACCGACTGGGTGGCGCGGGGCCAAGGCGGCCACTTCGTCACCAAGCGGCTGCGCGACGCCGCCGCGGTGCTCACACCGGCCGCGCTGGTGCGGTTGCAAGCCGCCGGGCAGCCCATGATGGGTCATAATTACGACCTGTATTTCGGCTGGTCCGATGACCGGATTTATTGCTCCGAGCTCATTTGGAAGGTGTATGAGCGCGGGCTCGGCCGGCGGCTGGGCACACTCCAGCAATTGCGCGATTTCGACCTGAGCCACCCCGCCGTGCAAGCCAAGCTGCGCGAGCGCTACGGCGCGAAGCTGCCCCTTACGGAAACCGTGATTTCGCCGGTCAGCATCTTCAACAGCCCCGAACTGGTGACGGTAATCAGCCAGTAAGTTCTTACACGAAGCGCTGCACGGCCTCCACTACCAGCTGGTTCAGGCTCATGTTGCGCTCGCGGGACACCAGCGCCGCCTTGCGGTGCAGCTCCGGCTGCATGCGCACATTAAAGCTGCCTTTGAAAGGTTTTTCGGGCTGCTTGCCGGTGGCGGCACAAAGGGCGTGGTAATCATCAACAGCTTCGACGAAGGCATTTTCCAGCTCTTCGACCGTGTTGCCTTCAAAGGAAATAAGGTCAGTAATATCATCCAGCTTGCCGAAAAAAACCCGGTCTTCTGCGCTGAATTCGATGCGGGCGGTGTAGCCTCCGTGTTTCAAAACACTGCTCATGTGGTGAGAAAATTGAGTTGCTGGATTAGCTGTTTGAGTTGATACTGCTTGAGGATATTGCCCGGATGCGGCTTGTGCAGGCGGATAATGGCACCGGTTTCGGGCTGCACAAAGGCCCGGCGGCTGCCCCCGGTTTTGCCGGCCGCCTGCTCCTCATAGCCCAGTTGCCGCAATACCCGTAACAGCTCGTCCCAAGTAAAATCGGCGGGCTGGCTTAGCAGTCGGGCCAGTAGTTTATCGTTTTTGCTCATGCAACGTGTGCGACTGTTTTTCAGTTGCACAAAGATACATCTGCCCGGTCATACCTGTTGCGCAACCTAACGGGAGTATTTTTGCCCATTACCGTCGTTAGCGCTTTGCTGCTGACTGCTGCCTCATTCCCTGATTCGTTTGCTGACCACTTCTTATTCTCCCTGGTTTATCCTGCTTTGCCTGGCCGTGGGCGCGGGCTACGCGGCCCTGCAGTACTCGGCCAAAGCACCGTGGAGCAGGCAACTGAACTACGCGCTGGCGGCCCTACGCTTCGTGGTGGTGAGCTTCCTGTGCTACCTACTGCTGGCCCCGGTTATTAAAACCACTACCACGCGCACCGAAGCGCCCACCGTGGTACTGGCCGTCGATAACTCGCAGTCGGTGGAGCTATTCACGCCCAAAAACGTGCTTAGCCAAGCCACCAGCGGCCTCACCCGGCTGGCCGAAACGTTGCGTGGCCGGGGCTTCACCGTCGAAACCCGCACGCTCACGGCCACGCCCAGCCGCCCGGCCCGGCTCGACTCGCTCCGTTTCGCCGCCACCAGCACCGACCTCGACCAGCTGCTGGCCGGCACCCGCGAGGCCTACGACGGCCGCAATCTGGCCGGCGTGGTGCTCCTGAGCGATGGCCTCGTGAACCAGGGCCGCAGCCCTGCCTATTCCGAGTTCAGCTTCCCAATTTACAGCGTGGCTGTGGGCGACACCATCGCCAAGCGCGACCTGCGTCTCACCGGCCTCACTTACAACCGCGTGGCTTTCAGCGGCAATAAACTCCCCATCGAAGCCGAGCTGGGCTTTGAAGGCTACGCTGGCGGCACGGCCACCGTGGAGCTGCGCGAAGGAAATAAAGTGCTCGACAGCCGCCGCGTGGCCCTGC
>JALYUI010000068.1 GCA_030853845.1 Bacteroidota bacterium
CCCTCCCTCTTGTCCTCCAATCCATCCGACTTACCCCGCCGCGATGGCTTTGCGGCGCGAACCAGTTTTCGGCAGCCGCTCCTCGCCTTGGGCCAGCAGTTCGTCGTCACGCTCGGTTTTCTTCACCCAGCTCACCGAGTACAGGTCCTTGCGGCGGTCGCGCAGGTTACGCACGGCTCCGCTGGTGTTCAGGTCCTTCAGCAGGTTCAGGTCGAGGTCGGCGATGAGGGTCATCTCCGTGTTGGGCGTGGCTTCGGCCACGATGGCATCGTGGGGGAAGGCGAAATCGGAGGGGCTGAACACGGCCGACTGCGAATACTGAATGTCCATGTTCTCGACGCGGGGCAGGTTGCCCACCGAGCCGGTAATGGCCACGTAGCATTCGTTTTCGATGGCCCGGGCCTGGGCGCAGAGGCGCACGCGCTGGTAGGCGTTCTTGGTGTCGGTCCAGAAGGGCACGAACAGGATTTTCATGCCCTCGTCGCTCAGCATGCGGGCCAGTTCGGGAAATTCCACGTCGTAGCACACCAGGATGCCGATTTTGCCGAAGTCGGTATCGAAGCAGGCCAGCTTGTCGCCGCCGCGCATGCCCCAGTAGCTGGCTTCGTCGGGCGTCACGTGCAGCTTGTACTGCTCGGCCACGGTGCCGTCGCGGCGGCAGAGGTAGGCCACGTTGTGCAGCTTCTCATTCTCGTATACGGGCATCGAGCCGGCCACAATGTTGATGTTGTAGCTCACGGCCAGCTCCATCATCTTGGCCTTGATGGGCTCGGTGAAGGCGGCCATGGCCCGGATGGCCACCGCCGGCGAGTCCTGGTTGGTGAGGGCCATGAGCGGGGCGTTGAAAAACTCCGGAAACATCACGCAGTCGGCCTTGTAGCCACTCACGGTATCCACGAAAAACTCGATTTGCTGCAACAGGTCCTCCAGGCTGCTGGTGGCGCGCATCTGCCACTGCACAATGCCGATGCGAGCGTTGGTCTTCTCGTTGCCGATGAGTTTTTCCTCCTCCTCATAATACACGTTAATCCACTCCAGCAGCGTGGCGAAGGCTTTCGACTCGGAGTCGTAGGGCAGGTAGCCCCGGATAATCTTGCGAACGTAGAAGTCGTTCGACAGCTGAAAGGTGAGAATAGGGTCGGTGAGCTCCTTGTTGCGCACTTTCTCCACATACTTGGCGGGGGTCATCTCGTTGGCGTAGGTGGCGTAGCCGGGAATGCGGCCACCGGCCACCATCGCGCGCAGGTTCAGGTTTTCGCACAGCTCCTTGCGGGCATCGTAGAGGCGGCGGCCCAGGCGCAGCGAGCGGTACTCGGGGTCCACGAACACGTCGACGCCGTAGAGCGTGTCGCCGTCCGGGTCGTGGGTGTCGAACTTGCCGTTGCCGGTAATTTTGGCGTAGGTGTGCTTGTCGCCGAACTTGTCGTAGTCTACGATGATGGCCAGGGCCGCCGCCACCAGCCGGCCGTTGTCCTCAATGCCAATCTGCCCATCGGGAAACTTGCGGATGAGGGCACTGAACTCATCGGCCGACCACGCGCCCTCCATGTTGGAGTACACGCGGTCCATAATCTCCTCCACGGCCTTGAAATCGGCGCGGCGCAGGGTGCGCAACACCAGTTTGTGAGCCGGCACGGCCGTGGGCGTGAGCAGCTCCTCGGCGGGCTTGCCTGTTTTTTTATGATGCGTACCGCCGGGCGTGGCCTTGCCAGTGGCGGCGGAAGAAGCGGCAGATTTGCCGTTGGAAGAAGTTGCCATAAATCAGAAAATGGGACTGTGTAAACGGGCGGAGCCCCAATGGCTCCCGGTGCCGGGCGCAGCCACCCGCCCGGCAAATTTACCCCCTAAAAAAATCGGCAGGGCCAGGCCCCACCGGTTTGTTTAACGCAGAATCGAGGGGAACAGTCAAAACCGGGCCGCGCGGCTACTCCGGTACGAGCCGGGTGCTGCCCCAACCCGGCACGGAGAAATCACTCACTCAAACCCCACCTGCATCTCGACGCGGCGGTTGCGGGCGCGGCCGGCGGCGGTGGCATTGTTGGCCACGGGCCGGGCGCGGCCAAACCACTCGGCCCGGATGTGCCCGGCCGGTACCTTCTGTAGTATCAGGTAGCGCTGCACGGCCAGGGCGCGCTTTTTGGCCAGTAGCAGGTTGGCGGCCGGGGTGCCCACGTTGTCGGTGTAGCCGCTCAGGCGCAGGCGGAACTCGGGTTTATCTTTGAGCAGGGCGGCCAGCTCACGCAGCGAGGGCAGCGAGCCGGGCCGGATAACATCTTTGTTGGTTTCAAATTCAAGGTTGGCGAAGGCCGTTTTCAGGACCTTGATTTCGGCCGCTTTCAGCTCGGGGCAGCCCTTGTTGCTGGCCGGGCCGGGGGTGAGGGGGCAGGCATCGTCCTTATCGAGCACGCCGTCGTGGTCCTGGTCGGGCCAGGGGCAGCCCTTGTTGTCGGCGGGGCCGGCTTCGGTGGGGCAGGCATCATCCTTGTCCAGCACCTCGTCGCTGTCCTGGTCGCCCCAAGGGCAGCCCTTGTTTTCGGCGGGGCCAGCCACGGCGGGACACTGGTCCTGGTCGTCGAAGAGGCCGTCGTGGTCCGAGTCGGGGCAGCCGGCGTGGTCGGCGGGGCCGGCCAGGTCGGGGCAGTGGTCGTCGGCATCGGTCGTGCCGTCGTGGTCACGGTCGGGGCAACCCTTTAGCTCGGGCAGGCCGGCCAGGTCGGGGCAGGCATCGTCGGCATCGGTAATGCCGTCGTGGTCGCGGTCAGGGCAGCCTTTCAGCTCGGGCAGGCCGGCCACGGTGGGGCAGGCGTCGAGCTTGTCCGGAATGCCGTCGCCGTCGGTATCGGGGCAGCCCTTGAACTGGGGCAGGCCGGCCACGGTGGGGCACTCGTCGGCCGAGTCGGGCACATGGTCGCCGTCGGTATCGGGGCAGCCCTTAAACTCCCAGGTCCCCTTCACCTTCGGGCATTTGTCGAGCTTGTTGCTCACCTGGTCGCCGTCGCGGTCCTTCAGCTTGTGCCGTTGCAGAGCCAGGGTCAGGCCGAAGTAGAAGTCGGCCCCGGTGGTTGTGGTGATGCCGGCCAGCCCGCCCACGTTGTCGGACCCCAGAATAAGTGGCCCCAGGCGCACCATGGCCCCCACCTGCACCTTGCGGTAATTGTTGGCCAGAATCAAGGGCGCGGCCAGCTCCAGGTGGCTGAACTCGATGCGCGGCGTGAGGGCTAGTGAGCTGATGCTGCGGCTGCCAATGGTGTTGGCCGGCAGCAGGTTCTGCGTCCAGAGCAGCCCGGCATACAGGTGGTTGATGAGGCGGTAGTCGGCCGACAGGCGCAGGGTGGTGGGCAGGTAGCTGCGGAACGACTTGGCTTCACTTTGCAGCCCCACCAGCCTGCGGGTCGTGTTCTGCAAAGTGGCCAGGTTATCGAAGTGGATGGTATCGAGCTGCCCCAGGTTCACTACCCGCGAGTTGACGAGCGTGGCCTGCTGCACATACCGGTCGCTGGCGTAGCTGATGCTCCCCAGGTCGGTAATGGCCAGGCCCAGGCGCAGGCGGTACTTGTTGCGACTGGGGTCAGTCCAGTCCTTGCCATCCATGTGGTAGTCGTACTTTTCCGATTCGGGGCGCCACTCGTAGGTCAGGCCCAGGTCGGCCCCGTAGCCCCGCCCCAGCCGCTCGCCACCGTAGAGGCTGCCCACTGTGAAGCCCGGCCGTTGGTAGGCCTGGTAATCGACGAAGCCGTAGCTCAGGTTGGGCGTGTCGAGCTGAATGCTGTCGCGGGCGTACACTTTGTAACGGGTGCCGCTGTTCAGCACGTAGCCGCCGCCCAGGCCGGCCAGATACTTCACGGTCGCGCCCACCTTAAAAAAGTGGCGGGTATTGGGGGTCAGCGTCTGGGCGTAAGTGAGGGCAAATTCGTGGTAGGTATTGAGGTTGATGTTGAAGCTGTTGTCTTCGAGGAGCCGGTTGGCCAGGCCCAGGCGGTCGGCCTCGCCCAGGCCGTAGCGGCCCAGGCGGGCCAGGTTCTGGCTCACGTTGCTCACCTGCATAAACCCGCGCGCCCGGTTGCTGAAAGCTAGCGCCCGGCCCTTGCCCAGGCTCAGCTGCAGCGAGGGCAGCCGCAGCTCGGCGCTGATGCTGGCAAATTCCGGCCCGCCCGTCAGCTGCTCGTTCAGGTTTTTGGCCGACAGCGCAAACCCCGACTTCCAGGGCGCCTGCGGCAGGTCGAGCTGTAGATAGGTATTATAAAAATTGAAGTCGCCGCCCCCGACGTTCAGATACACCGAATAGCGCGAGTCGGCAATGGAGCTGGGGTTGACGTAGGTGTTATGGATGCCACCGTAGTTGCTCTGGCTCAGGCCAATCCAGCCCTGGGCGGCCGCCGGGAAAATGGGTGACAACAGCAGGCCGGCGGCCAGCAATGCCAGGGCCATTCCGCGTCGGCGGCCAACAGAATATCGCTTCATAAAGAAGGAGGTAAGACTAACCGCCAGCCCGCCAGCGGGCCGGTATTTAGTCGGGTTTTGCAGAAAAAAGATTGGGTATCGTTGCTATTGCTGCCAATGTACAAGCAGTATGCGGCAAAGCCAACAGCATGAAATTGCTTAGAGCGTGTGGACGGTCATCGCAACCAATCCAGTGCGGCAGCGATGTGGACCACGGCTAAAAAAGAAAGCGCCGTTTTGTCGTAGCGTGTCGCAAATGCCCGGGACTGCTTTAGGCGG
>JALYUI010000082.1 GCA_030853845.1 Bacteroidota bacterium
GTTCTGCATGGGCGAGGGCAGGTTGCGGGCGGCGTTGAAGTTATTAGGGGGCGGCAGCTTGCGCGGCGGGGCCGGGGGGGTAGCGGTGGGTTGCATAAGTGAAGGAGGAGAGAAGTTGGCTGTAGCCGGGGCCCCCGCGAACCTGGGGCGCGGCCCCCGCCCACGGCTACACCGAAGACAGCATCCGCTCGCTCGACTGGCGCGAGCACATCCGCCTGCGGCCCGGCATGTACATCGGCAAGCTCGGCGACGGCTCGGCCTACGACGACGGGATTTACGTGCTCGTGAAGGAGGTCATCGACAACTGCATCGACGAGCACGTGATGGGCCACGGCCGCACCATCGACATCAAGATATCGGAGCAGCGCGTGCAGGTGCGCGACTACGGCCGCGGCATTCCGCTGGGCAAAGTGGTGGACGTGGTGAGCAAAATCAACACCGGCGGCAAGTACGACTCCAAGGTGTTCCAGAAATCGGTGGGCCTCAACGGCGTGGGCACCAAGGCCGTGAACGCGCTGAGCGGCTACTTCCTGGTGCAGAGCGTGCGCGAAGGCCTGATGAAGTCGGCCGAGTTTGCCCAGGGCCGGCTCGTGCAGGACCCCAAGCCCCAGAAAACGCCGCAGCGCAACGGCACGCTGGTGACCTTTCAGCCCGACGACACGATTTTCAAGAACTACCGCTTCATTCCGGAGTACCTGGAAAACCAGATGTGGAACTACGTGTACCTCAACGCGGGCCTCATCATCAACTACAACGGCCAGAAGTACTTCTCCGAAAACGGCCTGCGCGACCTGCTCGGCCGCAAGGCCGACGTGGAGCACCTGCGCTACCCCATCGTCCACCTCAAGGGCCCCGACATTGAGCTGGCCCTGAGCCACGGCAACGACTACGGCGAAGAATACTACTCCTTCGTGAACGGGCAATACACCACCCAGGGCGGCACCCACCTGGCCGCCTTCCGCGAGGCGGTGGTGAAAACCGTGCGCGAGTTCTATAAGAAGGAGTTCGACGCGGCCGACATCCGCGGCTCCATTGTAGCGGCCATCTCGGTGCGCGTGCAGGAGCCCGTGTTCGAGAGCCAGACCAAAACCAAGCTCGGCTCCATCAACATGGGCGACGAGGGCCCCACGGTGCGCGGCTTCATCCTGGACTTCGTGAAGGAGCACCTGGATAACTTCCTGCACAAGAACCCCGCCACCGCCGAGGCCCTGCTCAAGCGCATCATGCAGAGCGAACGGGAACGCAAGGACATGGCCGGCGTGAAAAAGCTGGCCAACCAGCGCGCCAAAAAGGCCAACCTGCACAACCGCAAGCTGCGCGACTGCCGCTTCCACCTGGGCGAAAACGCCAAGGACGGCGCCGAAAAGGAGCTGCTCACCACGCTCTTCATCACCGAGGGCGACTCGGCCTCGGGCAGCATCACCAAGAGCCGCAACGTAGAGCTGGAGGCCGTGTTCAGCCTGCGCGGCAAGCCGCTGAACTGCTTCGGCCTGAAGAAGAAAATCGTGTATGAGAATGAGGAATTCAACCTCCTGCAACACGCGCTGAACATTGAGGAAGGCATTGAAAACCTGCGCTATAACCGCGTGGTGGTGGCCACCGACGCCGACGTGGACGGCATGCACATCCGGCTGCTGCTGCTCACGTTTTTCCTCCAGTTCTTCCCCGACCTGGTGCGCAACGGCCACGTGTTCATCCTCGAAACACCGCTGTTTCGGGTGCGCAACAAGAAGGAAACCATCTACTGCTACAACGAGGGCGAGAAGCAGGCCGCCATGCGCAAGCTGGGCCGTAACCCTGAAATCACCCGCTTCAAGGGTCTGGGCGAGATTTCGCCCGAAGAGTTCGGCAAATTCATCGGCGAGAACATCAAGCTCGAACCCGTCATTTTGCAGTCCGACCGCAGCATCCAGCAGGTGCTGACCTACTACATGGGCAAAAACACCCCCGACCGCCAGCAGTTCATCATCGAAAACCTGCGCTCGGAGAAAGACTTGGTAACCAGCGACGTGCTGCCCGTTGCCGAGGTGATAGAAGTTGATTAGGGCCCCGTGGCCGGGCGCTCAATTTTTGTTTGGCGCTATAAATGAACACTTAATAACTTTATCTGGGTGTGTGGGTTGAGGGCATAATCATTCTTTTATTAACTTTTTTCTTCCCTCCCTTCAACCCATGAAAAATCTGTTTTCCTCCCTTTTGCTGCTGGCTGGCTTGGTAGCCGCCACGGCTTGCAAAAAAGAAGACTCCACTAACAATGCGCCGGTGCAGCCCACGCTGGGCACCTTCAGCGGTAGGCAGCAAGTACCCGTTGTGACATCTGCCGCCACGGGTACCATTACCGGCACCTACGACAAAGCGGCGATGGTGCTGACGTACACCGTCACGTTTTCGGGCCTGTCGCCCGTCGCGGGGCACCTCCATCTGGGGGCCCCTGGGGCCATGGGTGGCGTATTTTACCCCTTTCCCTTTAATAATGCCACCGGCGACGGCTACATATCGCCCATCACCGGCACCAAACAGCTTACCGTGGATCAGGATAAGGCTCTGCTCAGCCGCGGGGTGTACGCCAACCTGCATACTAAGGCCTACCCCAACGGCGAAATCCGGGCTGACATGACAGTGGACTAGTCCTTTTTATTACCACAAAAAAGCCCCCGCTCGAAATTTTGAGCGGGGGCTTTTTCGTGGATAGCTGGGGCCCCCATTGTCTCACTACCTGGCTTTGCATGCTGGTGATGATGGTGGGCAGCTGGACTTTCTCAGGTTCCTTCGCGCTGCATGAGGTTGTTGATTGCGTGCCGTTGATAAATGCGCTGATTAAATTCATTAGCAGCCCTCGCTTGTGAAGGTGTTGTTGCGAAATGCTCGACGGTAA
>JALYUI010000091.1 GCA_030853845.1 Bacteroidota bacterium
AGCGTACATAGAGAATAAGTCGAGACTTGGCTTCTGGGCCTTCCATAGTTTTATAGCTGTACCCCACAATCTCCGCCGTCACTACCAAATCATCCGGCGCGGGCTGGGCGGCGGCTTGCCCACATACTGGCCCGCACAAAGGCAGCAGCAAGAGCAGCAGGAAGAATCGCAGGCGCATAGGCGGCGTGGGTTATTGCAGCGGTGGGCATGGCTGCTAATGAAGCAGCGAAACCGGGCCGGAAGGTTTCGGCGGGGCGGCTGTGGCGGGTGCGAAGGTACGGCTGGGGTGGGGGCAACAGTGACGTTCTATTGAGAGACGAGCTACCTGCTGACTTCTTTGGTCAGGTAGTACGTAAGGTATTTAGGGCCCGTGAATACTTTCATATTTGTTAGGTCAACGCTGTCCGTAAGGAGATTACTCCAGTAAATAGTGCGGGCTTTTTGTAGCATATAGTTCGTGCCTCCATTTATTCCATTGTATTGATATAAATCAGCCTCGGTAATGAAATCAATGAGTCCTAACCTAAAACAAATAGGCTCATCAGGTGCGTCAGGAGTCAATATCTGCCTGTTTACAAGAAACAATGGGCAATCAAAAATTAGTGCTTCACCTGCTGGAATAGCGATTGATTCCACGAAATTCCTGTCACAGGATTTTTGATAAGTAGGGATAAATAAGCCACGAGGTCCGTTTGCTATCCAAGAAGCAGGCCAGCTACAGTTATACATGAGTACTTCACGCGTTTGATTGGAGGTATTGCGTACCGTCATCCGAGCATGGAAACAGATGTATGGCTGCCACACTTTTCCGTATATATCCTGAGAGGCAGTTTCGCGACTGTAACCGGTTATCTCCGCCGTCACCACCAAATCATCCGGCGCGGCTTTCTCCGGCGTTTGGGCCACGGTTGGCAGCGCCAGCATCAGGCAGGCCAGCAGTATCAGTCCGATTCTTTTCATCGCCGTAAGGTTTAGCCAGCAAATTACCACGCGAACATTTCCCCCAGCACCGCGCACACGGTGCGGCCGGTGGCTTCTTCCAGTTGCCCCAGTTGCTTCACCAGTCGCGCGGTATCCACGGCGCGGATTTGGTCGAGCGCAACCTGGCCGGGCTGCTGCTGAAACTGGCAATCGACCCGCGTGGGGTAGCGCTTTTGGGTGGGGGTGAGGGGCGCGACCAGCACGGTGCGCAGGAATTTGTTGGCCGCATCGGGCGATACCACTACGCAGGGGCGGGTTTTGGCGATTTCGCTGCCTACCGTGGGGTCCAGCGTTACGAGCCATACCTCGAAGCGGCGGGGCGCTACCATTCGGTGTGGTCGAACTCGTTGCCCAGGCCCTCAAATACGTCGCCTTCCGGCTCGTCGCCGCTGGCAATGGCGGCGGCAAAAGCGGCTTCCCAGCCCTGCCGGGCCGGTTGCACGGGGCGCAGCAAGATCGTTTTATCCTGCACCTCAATCTCTACTTCGGTGGTGATGCCACAGGCCAGCAGCATGGCTTTGGGCAGCAGAATGCCGCTGGAGTTGCCGATTTTTCGAATGACTTGAATCATGGTTTGGAGCAGCAGCCGTGGAATGTTATAACTAAGATACAACAGTTATTGAGCTGCTGGTTTGCATTGTTGCTGCCGGGTTAGCAATTGGCGTATATTTCCCCTTCGCTCTGCATCGGCCGTATCTGCCGGCCTATTGCGCGGCTCCCAATTCTTTCTAACCCTCCCACATGCGCCTGCCCTTTCGCTTCGTCCTCGCCACCCTCCTCACCGCCTCGGCCGCCCATGCCCAGGAGGCCCCGCGCCCCAGCCTTACGGGGGCCTGGACCGGCGAAGTAGCCACCCTGGAGCTGAGCTTCTACCTCAGCGACCCGGAAGGTGGCCCGCGCAAGGCCCTGCTCGACATCACCGACCAGAATGTGGCGGGGCTGGTGGTGGATTTCCAGGCCCCCGGCGACAGCGTGTACCTGCGCCTGAACAAGCCCATTACCGCCCGCTTTGCCGGCCGCCGCACGCCCGATGGGCAGCACCTCACCGGCGAGTGGCAGCAGGGCCTGCGGGCGTTTGCGCTCACCCTCACCCGCGTGGGGGGCGGGGTGGCCACCGGCCCGAAGCGCCCGCAGCAGCCGCTGCCGCCGTTTCCGTATCAGTCGGCCGACGTCACGTTTCGCAACGAGTCGGCCGGCATCACGCTGGCCGGCACCTACACCGTGCCGGCCGACATGGGCCCGTTTCCGGCCGTGGTGCTGCTCACCGGCTCGGGGCCGGAAGACCGCAACGAAACCTACCAGGGCCACCAGCCCTTCGCCGTGCTGGCCGACTACCTCACCCGCAACGGCATCGCCGTGCTGCGCTTCGACGACCGGGGCGTGGGCCAGAGCGGCGGCACCCTGAAAGGCACCACCAGCGCCGACTACACCACCGATGCCCAGGC
>JALYUI010000103.1 GCA_030853845.1 Bacteroidota bacterium
CCGTAGCCCTGCTCGGGGCCGTCGGGGCCGGCCTTTGGGGCTGGGAGCACCAGCCCGCCGCCGAACACGCGGTAGCTGTCAACCATCCGGCTGCGGCGGCCCCTGGCGGCCCGGTTGCCGGAGCTTCCAGCGCCGAAAACGCACCATCTCCTACGTCCACTCCGGCCCCCGCTACAGCTTCGACAGCGGCCCCCGAAACTGCAGATGCCGCCGTTGCTAATGCTAACAGCGATGCCGCGTCGGTGGTGTCGCCGGCCCGGCCAGCGCCGGCCCGCCAACCCGCTGCCGATTATGCGGTGCTCTCGCCGCGCCGCCGGGCAGCCAGCCCGGGTTTGCCCGCGCGCCAGCCAGCAAGCGAAGAACTGGCTGCGGCGACCAGCACCGCCGATGATGCCAGCCCGGAAGCCGAGGCCGAAACCCGTAGCGATGGGCAGATACACGGAACCCTGGCGGGCAGAGCTGCTTCGGTGGCCCCAGCAGCGGCCGAATCCCGCGAAAAGTCCCTGCCTGGCCGCGCTGAAGTGGCTGCCGCACCAGCCATAGCCCGTTTGGCCCGCTCATCGGCAGCTAGCCGTGACCAGGCCGCAATGCCGGCCGCGCCGGCCGCCGATTCGGCCCAGGCTGCCAGGAAGGAAGTAGCGGTGGCTGTTGGTAAAGCCAAAATGGCCAACGCGCCCGCCGGGCTGCCGGGCAACTCGGTGCGGGTGCTCGACAAGCCCATGCCGGCCACTCCGGCTATTTCGCCCGCGCCGCTAGGCGGCACGCCCGCCCTGTACGAGTACCTGCGGCGGCAGGCGGCAGAGTTCGAGCCCGAAGAAAATGCCCACCACCTACCGGGTGGCCATGTGAAGGTGCATTTTGTGGTGGGAGCCGATGGTAAAGTGAGCAACCTGCAAGTCGTGCGTGGCCTGCGGGCCGACTACGACGCGGAAGCCCTGCGCATAATCTGCGATGGCCCGGCCTGGCGGCCCGGCATTGCCAACGGCCGCCGCGCCGCCCTGCCCATGGAGCTGACGGTGAATTTTTAACCCGTCAGAAGTAAGGGTATAATAAAACGTCATGCTGAACATTCCGCGCATTAAGCGGAATGTTCAGCATGACGTTCTTTTTGCTGGTCCTGCTGCCTCTACGAGGTTATCTCATCGAACAAACTGCCCGAATTGCCCCGCAGGTGCTGCGGTAATAAGCGTCCCAGGTGCTGGTAGGCGGCTTCCGTAGCCTCCCGGCCGCGCGAAGTGCGCTTGATGTAGCCTTCCTGAATCAGGAAAGGCTCGTACACTTCCTCAATGGTCTCGCCTTCTTCGCCGCAGGCCGTGGCAATGGTGCTGATGCCCACCGGACCACCCTTGAACTTGTCGATGATGGTGGTGAGAATGCGCTTGTCCATGTCGTCGAGGCCGCGGGCGTCCACGTCGAGGGCGTTGAGGGCAAACTGCGCGATTTCGACCGTAATGGTGCCGTCGCCCTTGATTTGGGCGAAGTCGCGGGTGCGGCGCAGCAGGTTGTTTGCAATGCGGGGCGTGCCGCGCGAGCGGCGGGCAATTTCGTAGGCCGCGTCGTCGTGAATGGGCGTACCCAGAATCTCAGCCGAGCGCAGCACGATGGTCGTCAGCAGCTTGGAATCGTAATATTCCAGGCGGGCCGAGATGCCGAATCGCGCCCGCAGCGGCGCCGTGAGCATGCCCGAGCGCGTGGTAGCCCCCACCAAGGTGAAGGGCGAGAGCGAAATCTGCACCGAGCGGGCGTTCGGACCCGAGTCGAGCATGATGTCGATGCGGTAGTCCTCCATCGCCGAGTACAGATACTCTTCCACCACGGGGTTGAGGCGGTGGATTTCGTCGATGAACAGTACGTCGTGCGGCTCCAGGTTGGTGAGTAGGCCGGCCAGGTCGCTGGGCTTGTCGAGCACCGGGCCGCTGGTCATCTTGATGTTGGAGCCCAGCTCGTTGGCAATGATGTGCGAGAGGGTGGTTTTGCCCAGGCCGGGGGGGCCGTGCAGCAGCACGTGGTCGAGGGCATCGCCGCGCATTTTAGCGGCGGCCACGAACACCTTCAGGTTCTCCAGAATCTTGTCTTGGCCCGTGAAATCGTCGAAACTGAGCGGCCGCAGGGCTTTGTCGATGTCCTTGTCGGTGGCATCGAGGTTCTCGCTGCCGCCGGTGAGAAAGGCTTCGCGCATAATGATATTGCTAAAATGATTGGTCGGCGCTTGCTAAGCTTATGAGTAACTATCGGGCGGGCAAAAAAGCTCCTTTTGTTACTAAAAAAAGAGCTTTACACAAAGAACGTCATGCTGAGCTTGTCGAAGCATCTCTACCGCGACAGTAAATGAATTACTACTGCGGTAGAGATGCTTCGGCAAGCTGGGCATGACGTTCTTTTATCCTTAATTGCTGGCCTCTGGCTACTCGTGCAGCAGCACCTCAATATCGAGATGCAGCCAGTCGGTTTCCCAGGATTTGTGGTTGAGGCGGGCGGTGAGGGGCTTGCCGGCATCGAGCAGGCGGGCCACGGTTTCGTTGCGGCCCTCGGGCAGGTAGCCGAGCCAGACGTTGGCGGGGTCGGTGGCGGGGGCGGTGTGCACCTGCACGGCCCAGTCGTCGTAGTGGTTGTCGGCCTCGCGGCTCAGGTGCAGTGCCTGGCCGAGCTTCAGCTTGGGCTCGTACTTCTCCAGGTTGGGGCGGTGCGAGGTGCCGGCCACGAGGCATTCGAGCAGCACGAGGGGTTCAGATGCGGGAACGACTTTCATCATGGGGCCAAATTACGGCACGGGCGGCGGGATTAAAGGCAGCTTAATTCACTAACCTTTTAGCTCGCGCGAGTTTCACACAGCGTATTCATACTGATTGATTAATTCTATAAAAAATGCCGCTCTGGTTTTAGAGCGGCATTTTTTATTTATTGAAGCCAGACAAGCAGTGCTTTATTGCGGCTAGCAGCTTTCTTGACAAATTTCTGCAAGTCGATAAAGCTTTGGGTTAACCAATCCCTCATTTCGACAGGCTCCTCTTCCCATCCACGTGGGTAGAGCTCAAGGGCAGTCATTTTCTGGCTATCATATCGGCTGGAAAATTCTTTCTCAGTGATACCAGAGAGCGCATCTGAGAAGTTTTTCACTTGTTGAGCATTTATACATCTTGCCGGACCGTACCCAACGTCGTGGTCTTCTTCGTCTCCAATCTGTTCGCCACTACTTAATAGGTAGCACAAGGGTTCCGCACCTTCCCAAGCTTCTCCCGTTAGCATGAAGTGCAACCCATGCCAAGCTTTATCTAACTCTATTTCTTCCGAGGTAGGCACTTCACTATCGACGAAGTCCATCACTTCATCGGGCTTATTTAGCAAATGCTGTAATTGCACTTCGTCAACTTGACGAAGTATACCATTCATACTCATCGTAGTTCAGGATAATCAGGCTTACTTGAACGCCTGGATACCCGTAATGTCCGCCCCCGTAATGAGCAGGTGGATGTCGTGCGTGCCCTCGTAGGTAATCACCGATTCGAGGTTCATCATGTGGCGCATGATGGGGTACTCGCCGGTGATGCCCATGCCGCCGTGAATCTGGCGGGCTTCGCGGGCCACGTGCAGGGCCATATCGACCGAGTTGCGCTTGGCCATTGAGATTTGGGCGCTGGTGGCTTTGCCTTCGTTTTTGAGCACTCCGAGGCGCCAGGCCATGAGCTGGGCCTTGGTGATTTCGGTAATCATCTCGGCGAGCTTCTTCTGCTGGAGCTGGAAGCCGCCGATGGGCTGGCCGAACTGCTCGCGCTGGAGGCTGTACTTCAGGGCCGACTCGTAGCAGTCGATGGCCGCGCCGATGGCACCCCAGGCAATGCCGAAGCGGGCCGAATCGAGGCAGGAGAGGGGGCCTTTGAGGCCGTCGATGTTGGGCAGGATGTTTTCCTTGGGGATTTTCACATCCTCAAATACCAGCTCGCCGGTGCAGGAGGCGCGCAGGCTCCACTTGTTGTGGATTTCGGGCGTTGAGAAGCCTTCCATGCCGCGCTCCACGATAACGCCTTTGATGCGGCCCTGCTCGTTTTTGGCCCACACCACGGCCACCTGGCACTCGGGCGAGTTCGAAATCCAGAGCTTGGCCCCGTTCAGCAGGTAATGGTCGCCCATGTCCTTGAGGTTGGTGGTCATGCCGCCGGGGTTCGAGCCGTGGTCGGGCTCCGTCAGGCCGAAGCAGCCGAGCCACTCGCCGCTGGCGAGCTTGGGCAGGTACTTCTTGCGCTGCTCTTCCGACCCGTAGGCGTAGATGGGGAACATCACCAGCGAGCCCTGCACCGAGGCGGTGGAGCGCATGCCCGAGTCGCCGCGCTCAATCTCCTGCATGATGAGGCCGTAGCTGATGTAGTCGAGGCCGCCGCCGCCATACTCCTGCGGGATGGTGGGGCCGAAGGCGCCCACGTCGCCAAACTTGCGCACGATTTCCGAGGGGAAGTGCGCGTCCTGCGCCCATTTCTCGATGTGGGGGTTGATTTCCTTCTTGACGAAGTCGCGGATGGACTGGCGGATGAGCAGGTGCTCCTCGGTCAGCAGGCCGTCGAGGTCGAAATAATCGGTGAAGCCGTTGGCGTTGGTGCT
>JALYUI010000104.1 GCA_030853845.1 Bacteroidota bacterium
CCCTGCTCTGGAGGTAGTCCTGCTGGAGCTTGAGGTACTCGGGGCTGCGCAGGGTAGCCAGCACGCTGCCGCGCCGCACAAACTGGCCGGGGAGCACGGGGAGCTGCTGCACGTAGCCGCCCATAATGGCCGTAACGGACACGCGGTGGCTGGGCGGCACATCAATCTGGCCAGTGGCCTGCACCTCGGTGCCGAGGTCGCGCCGGGTGAAGGTGCCCAGCTCGATGCCGGCGGCCTGCACCTGGGCAGTGTTGAGGTAAACCTCATCGGGCGCGCGGGTCGGGGGCGCGGCGGGCTTGTCGGCGACTTTATCAGCTTGGCTGCCACAGGCGATGAGGAAGGGGAGAAGCAGGGTGAAGTAGGGGAAGGTTTTCATGGAATGAGTTTCTTTAAGTTATTGAGAGCGTCATACTGAGCTTGTCGAAGCATCTCTCCCGCTTCGTTGCAACGGCATTGATTACTTGCGCGGTAGAGATGCTTCGACAAGCTCAGCATGACGTTCTACATATGTTATTGAGTGTCGACTCCGGCCAGATACTGTGTATTGGCCACCAGCTCGTTATACTGGCGTAGCTGCTCGAAATACGCTTCCTGAATCTGCCAGGCGGGCTGGGTGTTTACCACGTATTCGACGTAGGCGATGTCGCCGGCGCGGAAGCTTTTTTCGGCGGTTTCGAGAATTAGGCGGGCCTGGGGCAACCCGTAGTTGTCGTAGTAGAGCAGCGAGGCCTGGGCGCGGGCCAGTTGCTGGCGCAGGCTGCTGAGCTGGGTGCCGAGCTGGGTACTGGCGTAGGCCAGCTGCACCTGGGCGGCTTCCTCGCCCAGCCGGGCGGCGGCAATGCGGCCGCGCTGCACGCCGCCCAGCAGCGGCACCGCAATGCCCGCCTGGGCTACCTGGAAGCCTTTTTCGTGGTTAATACTTTGGTTGAAGTAGCCGGCGCGCAGGTCGGGCAGGCGGCGCAGCTTTTCGAGCCGGGTTTGCTGCTGGCTGAGGGTGAGCTGCTGCTGGTAGAGGGCCAGCGTGGGGTTGGCTGTGGGCGTGAGGGCGGCGGTATCGGCCGGCAGCAGGGCGGCGCGGGGGCTGGCCGTGGTGTCGATGCTGGCCAGGTTGGGCTGGCCCAGCAGCAGGGCCAGCTGGCGGCGCTGCACCAGCAGGTCGGAGCGCAGGGTGGCCAGGCGGTTTTGCAGCTCGTGGGCCCGGGCTTCGGCCGATACCTGCTCGAGGCGGTTGGTTTCGCCCACTTGGTAGCGGATGCGGGCGGCGCGGGCGGCCCGCTGATACAGGCTGTCCTGCCGGCGTAGCAGGGCCGTGAGGCGGTAGCTCACCAGCAGGTTGTAGTAAGCCGAGCGGATGCTGCGGGTGAGCTCGCGGCGCTGGGCGCGGGCGCGGATGGCCCCGGCCTCGGCCGTGGTTTGCAGCACCTGGCGCTGCGCCCCGTACACGGTGGGGAAGGCCGACTGCTGCAGCACGTTGAAGCTGTGGTCGTTCAGCGGGCCGGAAATCTGGCCGTACTGGTAGTCGAGCACCAGGCGGGGCAGGTCGTAGGCGGTGCGGGCCAGCGCCTGCTGCTGCTGGGCCTGCAAGGTGGCAGCCTGCACCAGCGGGCTCTGGGCCAGCCCGGTGCTCAGGGCCTGCGCGATGCTGAGGGGGGCGTCGGTGGGGGCCTTCTGGGCACGGGCGGGGTGGGAAAGTAGGGCCGTGAAGGCCATCAGCAGCAACACAATGGCCGAAACCCCTGTCCCGTCGGGCTTTCCGGTTGCTTTGGTTTCTTCTGCCGCGGCGGAATTTTTCGTCGCCGGCTCCTCGCCGGTTTCTTCCTTGATTTTCGCCTCTTCGGCTTCCAGCGTGGCTACTTCGGGGCTGGGCTCGTCGTCGTTTACGAAGAAGGTATAGAGCACCGGCAGCACTACCAGCGTGAGCAGGGTGGCCGTAATCAACCCGCCGATAACGACGGTGGCCAGGGGTTTCTGCACCTCCGCGCCGGCCGAATTCGACAGCGCCATCGGCAGGAAGCCCAGCGAGGCCACTGCGGCCGTGAGCAGCACCGGCCGGAACCGCTCCTCAGTGGCGCGCAGCACCCGCTCGCGCACCTGGCGCACGCCGGCCGTGGCCAACTCGTTCAGGCTGGCCACCAGCACGATGCCGTTGAGTACCGCCACCCCGAACAGCGCAATGAAGCCTACGCCCGCCGAAATGCTGAACGGCATGCCCCGCAGGCCCAGCGCCAGCACCCCGCCGATGGCCGCCAGCGGAATACCCGTGAAAATCAGCAGCGCCTCCTTCACCGAGCGGAAGGCCAGGAACAGCAGCATAAAAATAAGTAGCAGCGACACCGGCACGGCCACGGCCAGGCGGGCCTTGGCGTGGTTCAGGTTCTCGAACTGCCCGCCGTACACGATGCTGTAGCCGGGCGGCAGGCGCAGGCCGCTTTTCAGCTTACCCTGGATGTCCCGCACGAGGCTTTGCACGTCGCGGCCGCGCACGTTCACGCCGATGTTGACGCGGCGGCGGGCGTCGTCGCGCGAAATCTGGGCTGGGGCCGGTTTCAGGGCCACGGTGGCCACAGCGCTCAGGGGAATCTGGCTGCCGTTGGGTATCGAGACGAAGAGTTCCTTGAGGTCGTCGGGGCCGCGGCGGTGCAGGGAATCGAGGCGCAGCACGAGGTCGAAGCGGCGCTCGCCTTCGTATACCTGGCCGGTGGTCTGGCCGGCGAAAGCAGTTTGCAGCAGCGTATTGAGGTCCATCACGCGCAGACCGTACTGGGCCAGCTTGGCGCGGTCGTAGGTCACGCGCAACTGCGGCAGGCCGATTATTTGCTCCACTTTGAGGTCGCCCACGCCTTGCAACGGGGCGATAAGGGCGGCGGCCTCGTCGGCCTTGGCTTTCAGCACGTCGAGGTCGTCGCCATAAATTTTGACTGACACGTCCGACTTCACCCCCGAAATCAGCTCGTTGAAGCGCATCTGGATGGGCTGCTGAAATTCGAGGCTCACGCCGGGTACGCCGGCCAGGGCGGCCTGCATCTTGTTGGCCAGCTCTTCGCGGCTGTCGGCGCTGGTCCACTCGGTGCGGTCTTTCAGAATAATCATCTGGTCGGAATCTTCCAGCGACATGGGGTCGGTGGGGATTTCCGAGGTCCCGATTTTGCCCACAATCTGGATGACTTCCGGGAATTTGCTTTTCAGAATGCGCTGAACCTGGCTGGTCAGCTTGATGCTTTCTTCGAGCGAGGAGCCAGGGGCCAGAGTCATGTTCATGGCGAAGTCGCCCTCATCGAGCTGCGGGATGAACTCGCCGCCCAGCCCCGAGAACACCCAGCTGCCCAATACCAGCAGCCCCACTGCCCCGCCTACCACCAGCCAGCGCGCCCCCAGCGCCGCCCTGATAATGGGGTCGTAGAGCTTGTGCAGAAAGCCCACGATGCGGTCGGCAACGTTGGGCTTCTCGCTGATACTCTTCTTCAAAGCCCAGGCCGTGACGGCCGGCACGTAGGTCAGGCACATGAGCATGGCCCCGAAAATGGCAAAGCTCACCGTGAGGGCCATGGGCCGGAACATCTTGCCCTCGACGCCGGTGAGGGACAAAATGGGGAAGTACACAATCAGAATGATGAGCTGCCCGAACAGGGCTGATTTCATGAGCCGGTTGGTGACGCCCTCGGTGATGTCGTCCATGGTTTCGTGGGCGGCTTTGGCGCGCTCCAGCACGAGGTGGGCGATGACGGCCTCCACGATAATCACGGCCCCGTCCACGATGAGGCCGAAGTCCAATGCGCCCAGGCTCATCAGATTGGCCGACACGCCGAAGGTTTTCATCATGGCCAGCGCGAAGAGCATGCACAGCGGAATCATGCCCGCTACCACCAGCCCGGCGCGCAGGTTGCCCAGCAGCAGCAGCAGCACCAGCACCACGATGATGCCGCCCTCAATCAGGTTTTTCACTACCGTATGAATGGCCTTGTCCACCAGCTTGGTGCGGTCCAGAAACGGGTCGATGGTAAGGCCCTCGGGCAGGGTCTGCTGAATTTCGGCCACCCGCGCCTTCACGTTTTTAATGGTGTTTTCGGAGCTGGCCCCTTTCAGCATGAGCACCACGCCGCCCACGGTTTCGCCGCGGCCGTCGCGGTCCATGGCCCCGTAGCGCACGGCGTGGCCGAAGCGCACGGCGGCTACGTCGCGCACCAGCAGTGGCGCCCCGCCCTTGTTGGGGCCGTCCACGGGCTTCACCACGATGTTGCCGATGTCGGCCAGGGAGGTGGCCCGGCCCTCGCCCCGGATGAAAAATGCTCGCGGGCCGCGTTCCAGGTAGCTGCCGCCGGCGTTGCCGTTGTTGGCTTGCAGGGCTTCGTAAAGCTCAGCCATGCTCACACCCGCACCGGCCAGGCGGGCCGGGTCCACGCTCACCTCGTACTGCCGCACGTAGCCGCCGAAGCTGCTCACGTCTACCACGCCGTTTACGCCGGCCAGGCGGCGCTTCACTAGCCAGTCCTGGATTTCGCGCAGCCGGGCCAGGCCGTACTGCTGCTCGCAGCCTTTTTTGACCTTGATGGTGTACTGGTAAATCTCGCCCAGGCCGGTGGTGATGGGAGCCATGCCCGGCGAGCCAATGCCCTGGCCGAGGTCGGCCTCGGCTACTTTGAGCTTCTCGGCCACCAGCTGCCGGGTGAGGTAGGTGTCCACGTCCTCCTCAAAAACCACGGTAATCACCGACAGCCCGAAGCGCGAAATCGACCGGATTTCGGAGACGCCCGGGATAGTGCGCAGCTGCAATTCGAGCGGCACGGTGATGAGCTGCTCGACCTCCTGCGCCGCCAGCGCGGGGCTTTGGGTGATGACCTGCACCTGGTTGTTGGTGACGTCAGGAATGGCGTCGAGCGGTAGGCTGGCGGCGGAAAACCCGCCCCAGGCCACCAGGCCCAGCAGCATAAGTGCCACCAGCAGCTTGTTACGGATGCTGAAATTAATAATAGCCGAAATCATGCGATACGGGGCAATAAAGCCTGTTCCGCACGAGCCTTATGGCCCGTGGGAAGCAGCTGAAAATCCAGAAAAAAAGGGGGAAGGGTCCGGCATCGCACAATCCGACCATCATTGGGCCTGAAAGCACTGCGTCCGGGGGCGCGGGCGGGCTAGGCTCGGGGCGGCTGGCCCAGCGTATTGCGCACGCTGAAGGCATAGCGCGGCACATCGGCCATGCGGTAGGCACGGGCCGGGGTTGCCCCGCGCCGGCCCACGAACACCAGCCGCGTCACGGCAGTTACCACGAAGCTCACCGTGCCGCCGTGGTGGCTGCGCAGGGGCAGGTTTTGGTGGTCCTGCCGGTGGCGCGGCGACAGGGTGCAGCCGCTGTAGTGCTTCGTGCCGGCCCCATAGTGCTCGGCCAGAAATTCGCCCAGCGAGAGCCCACCGCCGGCGGCCGAGTGGTGGTACTCGTAGTGCTTCACCAGCTCGGGCAGCTTGGCCAACTCGCCCAAATCATTCTCGGGCACGAAGCTGCCCAGCAGCATCAGAATTCCCAGAATGAAGGCGAAGGTGGAGCGCATAGCGGCTGGTAAACGGGCAGAGCGGCTAAATGTTTACGTAGCGTGGACGCTGCGAGTCCGCGCGTGGCGGACTACGTGAGCAAAGGTACCGGTAAAGGTGGAGTCAAAATTGAAGGCCCTGCCCCACGCGCGGACTCGCAGCGTCCACGCTACGTAAACATTTAGCCGCTCTGCCCGTTTACCAGCCGCTATGCGCTCCACCTTCGCCTTCATTCTGGGAAT
>JALYUI010000113.1 GCA_030853845.1 Bacteroidota bacterium
GCGTAGCCCGGCCGCCCCGGCCCCAACTATGCCTGCCCGAGCTTGCCCGGGCAGGCACTTTTTGTTTAATTTGCCTGCTATCACTGCCTTACCTACTGCAAAATGGACCTGACGACTACGCCCGGAACCGCTGCCTGGGTTGCCGTTGCGGCGGCCGAAGCAGCCCCGCCCACCCTGCCCGCCGGCCACGCCCACCCCACGGCCTGCCTGAATTGCGACACGCCGCTCACCGACCGGTTTTGCGCGCACTGCGGGCAGCCGGCCGCCACGCACCGCCTCACGATGGGGCACCTACTGCACGAGATTCCGCATTCCATCTGGCATGTCGACAAGGGCATTTTCTACACCCTGCGCGAGCTGCTGCTGCGGCCCGGTCCCACTATTTTAGGCTACCTGCGCGGGCAGCGGGCGCGGCATTTTGCACCGCTCTCGCTGCTGCTGCTCGTGACGGGGGTAGCTAGCTTCCTGGCCATCCGACTGCGGCTCAACGTCATCGCCGAAAGCCTGAACACGCAAGCTTCGGCCGAGCTTCGCGCGGCGCAAACGAACGGGGCCGAATCGGTGATGCACTATCTGGGCTGGATTTACGTAGCCATGTCGCCGCTCATTGGGTGGTTGGTGCGGCGGGCTTTGCGCCGCACGCGCATCAATCTGGCCGAGGCCATGGTAGTGGTGCTCTACGTGACGGCGGCCGGCAACCTGCTGTCGCTGCTGCTCATGCCGCTGTTCTACTTCGTGAAATCGGGCGCGGGCTACTACCGACTCACGTTTTGCACCTCGCTCGCGGTCATTGCTTACCAGGGCCGGGCCTACGGGCAGCTACTGCTCGAAACCATCCTAAGCCGCTTTGGGCGCTGGTGGCGCGGCATGCTCACGGCCGTGGCCGCCTATCTGCTGGTGATGTGCGGGGCCGTGGTCATCATGTTCAGCCTGAACTGGCCCAGCTTCCGGGCCGCGATGCACAAGGAAATCCAACGCCAGGAGGCCCTCAAGCGCAGTCATCCGGCCGTGGTGCCAGCCCCGGTTCAGCCGCCGGGGCCGCCGCCAGCGGCACCAGTTGAAGGCCACTGATTCCTTTCCTGCCCGCCATGATACTGAACCACCTGAACCTGGCCGTGAGCGACGTAGCGCAAACCCAGGCTTTTTTCGAAAAATATTTTGGCCTGCAAGCCCTCACCAAACCCAATCCAACGCTCGCGGTGCTGCGCGACGAGGCGGGCCTGGTGCTTACGCTCAGCAATTTCGACCGGGCTCCGACAGTCACTTATCCCGCGCATTTCCACATCGGCTTCAGGCAGGAAAGCGCGGCGCACGTCGACGCGCTGCACCAACGCCTGACCGCCGACGGTTTTGCCGCCGACCCGCCGCGTAAGTTCCACGGCTCGTGGACGTTTTACCTGCGGGCACCGGGTGGAATTTTGGTGGAGGTTTTGGCCGATATATAGGGCTCGACAGCAACAGAAGAGCCGGCTACTCATGAAGCGGCCGGCTCTTTTATGTTAATCCGGTGTCCTAGTATTGCGAGCTCACCGAACGGTATGCAAACAGCGCGTGGCCCATTGGCCGGGTTGCTACGGGCGCAAATAGCGCCGCAGCAAAAAGGCCACCAGCAGCCCCACGCACCCGACCGCAAACACGTCGGGCCACCCCAGAAACGGCTGGCCCTGCAAGTAGTTGCTGCTGCCGTTGGCCAGGGCCAGGGCCAGTACGAAGCCGCCCGCCCACACCCGACGCGGCCCGGCGGGGGTTTCGTGCAGCCACTGCGCCAAGGTGCCCGGCGGGGCATAGCGCCGAAACACCACGGGCGCCCCCGGTACCAGCCCCAGCACGGCCGCCAGCACCCCGCCGCCCACGGCCAAGTACACGCCGCGCGCGTCGTACTCGCCGTCCTGCACGTCCCAGTAGAGTAGCACCGCGCCCAGCACGGCCAGTCCCGCCAGCCCCAGCGCCACACAATAGCCAAATTTCATGGTCCTTTTTGCGGGAAGTATAAGCGCTTGGTCAACTGCAACCG
>JALYUI010000148.1 GCA_030853845.1 Bacteroidota bacterium
AGCTGTTCGTGTATGAGGGTGTCAACCATGCCTTTAACAACGACACCTCCCCGGCCCGCTACAACGCCGAGGCGGCCGGGCTGGCCTGGGAGCGCACGCTGCGGCTGTTCAAGGAGAAATTGGCTTAGAAGCTGTTTCAGCTAGCAGGCAGCCAACCCAGCGGCCGGATGCTGCATCTTTGCCGCAATATCCCTTTCCAGCATGCCCACCCCCAGGCTATTTTTCCTTTTTGTACTGCTTTTGCTGCGAACCGGCAGCGCCCTGGGCCAGACCCCGGCACCGCTTCCGGCACCGGTACCGGTTGCGAGCCGGGTGCTTCCGCCCGATGCCCAGGAGCAGATAAGCATACCCATACCCCGCACGATATCGCTGCTGATTGATGTGGTGAGCGTGCTGGCGGCCCGCAACAATGGGAAGGATAAAGTGCAGCAGGTGCTGGACCGCCGCCACGAACGCCAGGAAACCGGTGGCCAGAGCATTATTATCTCAGTACCGAAAAACCGGCTGACGCAAAGGCTGGGACTGACTGGGTAAGTAGCGGCCGCACACGCGGAATTTGGGCCGGGTTCAACTGGAAAGTGGGCGGATTGGTCGGGACACGCGGCCCGTCCGTCCACCTTTTGCTTTTAGGTGGGGTTGTGGCCGGGGGTTTGCAAATACCCTGGCAGGCAGAGTCGATTCTCTCCTGCTGTTCGCCGGCCGCAGCATTTCAGGCCAGCGCCTCGGTTCATTTTCACTTCACCACTTTCATTTCAGAAACCATGAAAACCACCCTGCTTTCGCTCTTCGCCGCTGTTTCGCTGTTTGCCGCCGCTCCTTCGTTCGCCGCTGCTTCGGCCCCCGCCTACGAAAACAACCGCTATGGCCAGGACCACGACCGCGACGACCGCAACAGTAAAGATTTCAATTATGGCTTCGAGAAGAAGCACCGCGTAACGGCCCAGGAAAAAGCCCGCTGGGAGGCGGCCCATCGTCGCAACGACGAACGCCGCGACGACCGGAACCAAAGCGACGACCGCAACCAGAACTACGGCTACGAGCAGAGCCACCGCGTGACGCCGCAGGAGCAGGCCCGCTGGGAAGCTCAGCAGCACCAGCTGGCCCAGCAAAGCAACTACGGCTACGAGCGCAACCACCGCGTAACGTCGCAGGAGCAGGCCCGCTGGGAAGCCGCCCACCGCTACGATGGCCGCCGGTAAGTTGGGGCCGTTTAAGGCATTAATCCTTCGGGGTGCCGCCCGGTCTATACCGGGCGGGATTTCCCTGGAGCAACTCATTCTCCATTCTCGTTTTTCTCTTCACCCTTTTGCATTTGATATCCCATGAAAAAGTTTCTGTTTCCCCTACTAGCTATTGCCGCTTTCACCGTAGGCACCGCTGCTGCCCAAACCACGGCACCGGCCAATGCCGAAACCATGAATATGCCGGCCCGCGAAGGCCGCATGCAGGGCAACCCCGATGAAATGGCCAAACGCCAGGGCGAGCGCCTGAGCAAGGAGTTGGCCCTGACTCCTGACCAAACCACGAAAGTGCAGCAGATTCTGCTGGCCCGCGGCCAGGAAATGCAGGCTATGCGCGGCCAGGCCCGCGACGCTAGCAACCGTGGCCAGATGCGCGACCAGATGCAGGCCAGCCGCGCCAAGTATGATGCCCAGTTCAAGGAAGTGCTGAGCCCCGACCAATACACCAAATACACGGCTATGCAGGCCGACCGCATGGAGCGCGGCGGCATGCGCGGCGGTGGAATGCGCGACGGCGACGGCACGGACGTGAAAAAGATGAAGGCCAAAACCACCGACGGCGACAAGGTGAAGGTGAAAGCCGATAACTAAGGTGCTCACCTGCGAAACGAAAAATGCCCCGGCCAACTGGTCGGGGCATTTTTTTAGGGGTGAAGCTGATGAGCAATTACAATGTGCCACGATGCGGCCGCGCCTTGTGGGCGTGCCCGCTCCGATGCGGAGCCCGGGGCCGGAATAATTTACGGAACTGGTCTTTGTGCCGGCCGGGGCCGCGGTAGCGGCGGTACACGGGCCGGAAATCGCCGGCAATGGGACGGTGCCGGTGAATGGGCCAGGCAGCCGGAGCGGCCTGCGTTTCGGCGGAGCAAAGTCCCAGAATCAGGAGGAACAGCAGCGTGATTCGGAGCATAAAAGGGGGATTGGTGAAAGAAAAACTGTCGCGGCAACTTATAGAAGTCACCGTCGGCAGGGCTTCTAACGGCCAAACCAGGTTTGTTATTGCCCGGCAACCGGTTTTTTTCGAGCCTGCCATCTCTACCAATTACCTGGCACCAAACATTTATTACTGATAACCAAATCTTTGCCTACATTATTTTTTTTCTCTTGAAGTGGGCGGTGGCAGGCAGGCGTAAGCGGCTGACTGGCGAGGAAGAATGAGGACCAGGGCTAGCCTATTTCTTATTGAGCAGTACACTAACCGCTTCACCCAGGCGCAGCGGGGCGCGGGCGGGCAGCTCGATGCTGAGCGAGTCGCCGGTCGGCGAATCGGGGGCCGCAACTACCCCTTTAAATACCCGGGTGGGGCGGGCCGTGGCCCACACCCGCACCGAGTCGCCGGGCCGCGCGTGGGCGGAGCTGCCGGCCGGCACTGGCACCGCCACGAGCAGCACGCCACGCCGCGAAATAGTGGTGACCACGGTGGTCGGCTGCACGTACTGGCCCACGGCAATGTCCAGCTTACCCAGGAAGCCGTCGTGCGGAGCCACGGCGAAGTTGTAGTCGTTGAGCTTGGCCAGCACGGCCCCACCCCGCACGTAGGCACCGGTAGCGAAGTAGATGCTGCGCACCCGGCCGGCCTTTTTCATCAGGATGGGCTCGCTGCCGCCGGCCGACACCCGCCCGGTCACCATCACCGAGCTTGAATCGGGCGTGACAACGGCCAGCACGGGTTGGGAGGTCAGTGCCGTGGTAGCGTCCGCCGGCTGCACCCAGTACCGCCACCCCAGGAAGGCCGCTACGGCCGCTATTACTACCAGCAGAATCAGCAAGGTTTTTTTCATGGTGGCTATATACGTGCGTTTCGGCCCGAAACTTCAGTTGTCGAAGCTACTTTCTTTTCTGCCAATGTATTTGAACAGCGCGAAAGTTGGGCTTGCGTTCTTTTACCTGTAACGCCTTATGACCCAATACCACCTGATGCGGGAAAATTGCCCCTGGCAAATTCCAGCCCTTCCGCTAACGTATTAAAAAATAGCGGCGCATTAAAATCAGGCATTTCTACAACGTGCTTTACAAACATATCCAATATGAATTTTATGCTCTGATTAGCTCCACAAAAAACTGTAATTCCTTTCCAGTTTGATTCAGCCTGAATTTGAAGTAACTCAAGCCCCACAGAATTGAATGCCTTCCACTGCATGCAGTCGTACAGAATAAATTTGATTTGGTCAGATTTATCCTGCTTTAATAATTCTATTCGCAAGAAATCCATAATCATTTCCATATCAGCCCAGTCGTAATATTCGGGCATTGTAATAATCGCGTGGTCCTCGTGAACCTCACATTCCGCAAGTGGTTTACTTATCGGACTACGGCTTTTTTTCCGCTCATCCTGATGAGAGAAAAGATTTTTAGTCGGGTGTTTATTCGCTTTCCTAAGCTGCCAGATTATTACCAATACCGCCGCGCACACCCCCACAATCAGCGTTGCTGCTTCGAAGGCAAGCCCCTGTTCGAGGAGAAATAAAAATAGAAAATTTGGCAGCATCAGCAGGCGAAAGTCAGCAGGTTAATTCCCCTACTCCACCCGGCGCACCCGCAAGCAGTCCAGCATGGCTTGGTTCACCTCGATGTTCATGTTCTGGTTGGCGGGCTCGTAGGCCAGGGTAAGGGTTTGGCTGCCTTTTTCGAGGCGCACGAGGAGGGGGTTAGAGTAGCCCCAGTTGCTCCATTCGTCCACGCCGCGCTGGGGCAGCACTACGGTACCCAGCTGCGCGGGGCCGCGCCGCAGGGTACGGATGGCGCACTTATTATTGGTGTTGATGGGGCCATTGCCGTTGGCGTAGCGAAAATCGAGCACATATAAGCCCGCTTCGGGTACGCTGACGGGGATGCTAAGGGTCATATTCTTCGAAGTGGAGATTTCGACGAAGCCCTTGCCCGAAAAGCCCTGGTAGGGCAGCAACGATTTGCCCGCCACGGTTTCTAGTTGCACCAGGCGGTTGCCGATAGCCTCGCTGCCCAGCTCCAACGGCTCGCTGGCGAACGATTCGCGGCCGGCATCGTCCACGGCAATTACCTGCCAGGCGGCGAAGCCCTCGGCCGGCACCACGTACCCGGTAGCGCGGATGGTGGTGGCCAGCGCGCCGTTTTTCAGCACCAGGTACTCTTCGGCCCCATCCACGGCGGCCCATTTCAGGCGGCCGGCGGCCCACGAAACCAGCGGCGTTTCGGGGGCGTAGCGCATGGGCTGGTGCGTCACGGCGGCCGGCGCAACCGCCACCTCGGGCGCGGCCAGCGTGATTTTGATGGCGTGGCGACCCGTGATGGAACCAGCCACGGCCGCGTCGGGCAGGGGCTCGCCGTCCATGGTGATGCTTGCTATACTGCTGCCGTAGCCGTCGAGGTCAATGTCGAGGATGGCGCGGCGGTAGCGGAAGTTTTCGAGGCGGCGGTGGCCTTGCAGCGCCTGCGGCACGAAGGGCCGGAACTGCAGCCGCTCGCCTTGCAGCTGCATCCCGAACAGCACTTTGTACACGAGGCCCAGGCTGCCTGAGAGACTCCAGAGCATGTTGGAGGAGTTAATCTGGGTGCCGGCGAAGTCGCCGTTGCTGGCCACGAAGTTCTCCTTATTGGTCAGGAACAGCGCCGCCGGACGGTAGATGGCGGCAATGCTTTCCATCACCGAGGTTTCGTTGCCGGCGCGGGCGGCGGCCAGCGCCCAGAAGCTCTGCACGAAGGGCCACACCGCGTCGTTGTGGTAGGGCGGAATGCCCGGAATCTGCGGGTTGATGCACGGAATTCCGAAGGGCGTAGTGGGAGTTTTACTGATAACCTGCTGCGCCCGCTCGCCTTCGGCCACGCCAAACAGTACGCACAGGGCCTCGCCCAGCGCCTCGGCCCGGGGCGAGAGCGACAGTGCGGTGCGCCCGTACAGAAACTGCCCGTAGTAGCCCTTGTCGGCCTGCCACAGGTGCTCGTTGATGCCGAACTTGATGGCCTCGGCCTGCCGCTTGTACAGCGCGGCCAGGCCGGGCTGGCTCAGGCGGGCGGCCATCAGGCTCAGCACCACGTTGGCCTGGTAGTGCACGGCGTTAGTGCCCAGGGTTTCGCTCTGGTAGATGTCGGCCGGCTGCATCCAGCGCGGATAGGTTTGCTCGCGCCAGTCCAAAAACGACGACTCGCCCCGCACCAGGCCGGTGGCCTGGTCATAAGCATTCTGCACGTCGTCCTGAATCGATTTTTTCACAATTGGGTACACCTTGCGCAGCCAGGCCATGTCGCCGGAGGCTTGGTAGATTTCCCAAGCGGCAGTGGCCCAAATCATGCGGTCGGTCGAGCACGGGTAGGCCCCGCCGGTGCCGGTGTCCTGAATGATGCGGCCGTCGGCGCTCACCTTGCGCAGCAGGCTTTTCATGGCTACGCGCGGCTGCAAGGTGGCCTGAGCCAGGATGATGCTGTAGCTCACGTCGCGCGTCCAGACGCCCGCCCACTCCTTGCCGGTGCGAAAGGTGCTGTCGGGCTCCACGGCCCGGCGGGCTTCTTCCAGCGCCAGGTTGTACAGCGCATCCGAAATGGGGTAGTCGGAGCTGTACTGGGGGAAATCCGACGTCTTCACCGACTTCTGCCAGCGGGCGGCGGTGGTTTTGGCGGCGGCGGGCTGGTTCAGCGTCAGGGTGGCTTCGTAGATGCCGTTGCCGTCGGCATCGGTCATTTCCAGCTCGGGCTTGTTGGTCAGGTTGTCGAAATCCCAGCTCAGCGGGGCGGTGCCGCCGGCCACATACACGTGCTTGAAATCGGCCTGGTAAATCTTGTCGCCCTTGAAGGTGGAGAAGTAGCCATCCTTCTTGAATGCAGCCAGCACCGGCCGCATATCGAGCCGGATTTTTACCGCCGTATTGGCGGCCAGAAAGGCGATGGCGGGCGCGGGCGTAGCATCCTGGTAGCGCTTACCGAACACGATGGGCGGCGTTTCAATAGCTGCCCCACCCGGCCGGGGCACGGCCAACAGCAGGTGGTTCAGGCCGGGAGCCATCTCATTGTCCTTGCCGTTGAGGCTGAACTTGAACTCGATGCGCGGGCTGAGTGAGGTATTGGCCGGGCTCACGTAATTCGACACCAGCTCGGTGGCCGAGAGGGCGCGGGCCTCGTGCGCGCCCTGCACCACCTTGTCGCGGTACAGGCTGAAGGCGGCGGATTGCCAGATGGGAGTTTCCACAACGGAGGCGGTAGTGGTAGCGGCGGGTTTGCTGGTCTGGCAGGCTTCGAGCAAACCGAGGGTGAGCAGGAAGCCGGCGGCGAGGGCGCGGGTAGTCATCAAGGATAGTTGGTAGCTGAACGGGCAAATTACGGCGTGGATGTTAAGTCGGACTTACGAACGTCATGCTTCGCTACGCTCGGCATGTCGTTCTTTTTTTTCCTACCCTCCCCCGTTCACACTACCCCAGCGACTTCGTGAAGCTGACTCTAATCTTGAACTGAAAATCGGCAATCACCTTGAAAATCTCCTTCAGCGTCACCTGCTCCACTTTGGTGAGGGTATTGGGGTCGAGGTAGTTGTCGGGGGCGGCGTGGTCGCTGATAATCTGGGCGGCCTGCTTTTTCAGGCGCACGCCCATCAGGTAGTAGTAGGCCTGCAATAGCTCCTGGGTTTCGCGCTCGGTGAAAATGCCCAGCGCGCGCAGGGCTTCGAGGCGCTCGCCGGTGTTGGTGGCAAAGATGCGGTGGCGCAGGGCATACATGCGCACCAAATCGACAATGGGCGACATAGTTTTCTTCAGGTTGAACACCTGCTGGTGGCCGTGGGCGAAGGTGCGGATATTGCGGAAGAAGGTGAGCGGAGGCTCGTATTGCAGCGCGTTCACGGCCATGTAGTGGAAGAAGCGCTCCGAAGGCTTTTCTAATTCCAGGGCCAGGAATTCGTGCAGCCCGGCCATGATGCTGGCATCGCCGAACAGGTAGCGGCAGTCGAAGGAGGCGGCGAACTGCATGCCGGTTTCGGGGTTCGCGTCGCTCATCCACGCCACGTAGTTGCGCTTCCAGTGCGAAAGCGAGTGCGTCCACTTCGGGTTTTTGGCCATGAAGCCGCCATCGCAGTAGCTGAAGCCGATTTCGTTGAGCTGGTCGCTCACCATTTCGGCCAGACGCAGGAAGTAGGCCCGCACCAGCTCGCGCTGCTCATTGGCCTTGTCTTCGTAGATGATGGCGTTGTCCTGGTCCGTAAGCAGGGTTTGCTCCTTGCGGCCCTCGCTGCCCAGCACCATGTACACGAAGCGCGCCGGCGGCGGCCCCAGCTCGGCAATGGCCCCCTCCAGCAGCTTCAGGGCAATAGTGTCGGACACGGTGGTGATAACCTGGTTCACGATTTCGGGCTTCACGCCCCGGTTCAGCAGCTGGTACACCATTTCCGGCACTTGCTCCCAGCGGCGCTTCAGCTCGGGCACGGCCTGCGCTTGCTTCACGGACTGAATAAAGATGAACGGCGACTGCGCTTGGTCGTCGGTCAGCAGCTTGTTGCGGCTCAGGAAGCCCACGTACTCGCCATCGGTTTCCACCAGCAGGTAGCGCGTCTTGGTCCGGAACATCAGTAGAATGGCTTCATACACAAACGCCCGCGAGCTAATGCTGACCACCGGCGCATCCAGAATGGTTTCGACCGGCAGGCGGGCGTCGGCCAGGGCGGCCACCACCTTGTCGCGCAGGGTGATGTCGGTGACGTAGCCAATCACCTGCCCGTTCTCGTCGGCATTGGTGATGAAGTAGCAGCTGGTGCGGGCGGCGGCCATGCGCCGCGCCACTTCCTGAATGGGCACGTAGGCCGCGCACAGCTCCAGCGGGCGCAGCTCCAGGGTTTCGATGCGGCGCGAAAACAGCTGGTCGGCGGCCAGGAAACTGCTGCCGGTGGTGGCCGGCCGCACGAAATTGGCGTACTCTTCATCCAGCATCCGCCGCCCATAGCGCGCCGTGAAGAAGTGGAAGAAGCCCTCATAGCCCTGGCACAGCGCCAGAAACTCACGCCGGTGCAGGAAGTACACCCGGGTGGCCTTTTTGGCTACCACCGTGCGCAGCGACTTCTTCTTATTGAGCAGCAGCGAGATGCCGCCATAGCACTCGCCCCGCCGCGTGAGCTCGACTACGCGCCGGTGCTGCTGGCTGTCGTAGAAAAACGTCTCGTACTCACCCTCCACCAGGATGTCGAGCCCGCGCAGCCTGGTTTCATCCTGGAAGTAGATGGTGGCCTCACGCGGGTGCCGCACTTCCGTCAGGCCCTCGGCCACTTCGGCCAGCACATCGGCGGGCAGGCGGTCGAAGGGCGACACGGTGCGCAGGAAGTCGAGCTTGTCGGACATGGCAGCAAAGGTAGCGGGAGCATTGTAGCGTGGACTCTGCGAG
>JALYUI010000184.1 GCA_030853845.1 Bacteroidota bacterium
GTCGGGGCCGGCGTAGTGGGCCTGGCGGGCCGCCTGCTGCGCTTCAAGCGTGCGCTGGTCGGCTTGCAGCTGGCTGGCGGCGGCCGTCAGTTGAGTGCCGCGCTCAGCCAGGGCGGCGGTGCGCGCCTGGTGCTGACTGCTCTTGACTACCAATACTTTGCCTAGCTCATTAAGAGTTAATACCTGCGCCTCGTAGTGCTCGGCCCGTTCGCGTAGCGTCGATAGGAGACCATCGTACGGTGCCCGCTGGGGCAACACGAGCTGGTGCGGGGCCAGAATATCGCGTGCCGACTGCTGGAAAATGGCCGCCTGCTCCTGCCAGTAGGCCAGCTCGCCGGCTAGGCGGGCCAGCTCTTTTTCGGTGGCTTCCTGCCGTTCCCGCAGCCGCGGAATCTCGCGCTGAGCCGCAGCGGCAGCTTCGCCTTCCTTCCCATACTGGTCGCGGAGTTTTCCCAGCAGCTCATCCAGTTCTGCCAGCCGGCGGCGTGCCGCCACGGCGGCCGCCTGCTCCAGGCTGGCTGTTTCGAGCAAGGCCCGCACGGCAGCCGCCTCGGCGGGTAGGGCGGGCGGTGGCGTGAGCGTGGTGGCCAGCGCTAAAGCCAGGGCGCGGGTTGTTTCGGCGGCTTCAGCGGCTTCCTGCCGCAGCTGCTGGCGCTGCTGCTGCTCGGCCTGGGCGCGGGCCAATGTGGTAGTAGCGCGGCGCAGCTCGTCGTCGAGGCCAGCCAGGGCCAGCTGCTGCTGCTGTACGCGGCGCTCCTGCTCAACGGCTTCGGCAGAGAAATCGGCGGCGAAGGCGTGCTCCAGTGCGCCGCACAAGGGGCAGGGCTGTCCGGGCTGCAACTGCTGGCGGTGCTGGTTGAGGTCGGCCAAAACCTGCTGGGCGCGTAGCTCACGGCGGTAGCTTTCGAGCAGGGCCTGCGCGTCGGTGCGGCGGGTTTCGAGGTGGGCTACGGCAGTTTGGGAGGCGGCTAGGGTGGGGGCGGCCTGGTCGATTTGGGCGGCCAGGGTGTCGGCGCGGGCCTGCTGCTGCTGGGCGGCTTCGGCTTTGGGCAACAGCTGCTGCAAGCTTTGCAGGTGGGCGCTCAGGTCGTCGGCGCGCTGGGCCAGGGCGGCGGGCGTGGTACCCAAGAGCAGGGCATCGCGCTCGGTACGACAGGGCTGGCCTTCGTCCTTAACCGCCTGCTGTTGGGCCAGGGCTGTAGTTTCGAGGGCCAGCTGGCGGCGCAGGTCATCGGCGGCCTGAGCCTGGGTTTTGGTCAGCTCGGCGCGGGTGGCTTCGCGGGCGGCCATTTCTTTCTGCGCGGCCAGCAGGTCAATAATTTCACGGTCGAGGGCCAGCACCTGGTTTTTCAGGTCATTTTCGGCGCTGTGGGCAATCAGCCAACTTTTCAGCGTAGCATCCTGGTTCTGCAGCTGCTCAATTTCCTGGGCTTCACGGTGCAGCTCGGTAGCGGCGCGGTCGTGCTCCTGCTGGGTTTGGTCGTGGGTTTCCTGCTTCAGCCTGAGCTGGTAGCGGGCAGCGGCCAGGGCCGCATCGTGCTGCTGGGCCAGCCCGAGGATGGGGCGCAGACGGTCTTCCTCTGCCTGGGCGGCGGTGAGGGCTTCGGTGGCTTCAGTATGGGTGGCGGTAGCCACTGCGGCGGCCCGGGCCAGGCCGGGCAGGATTTCGGCCAGCTCGCGCAGCTGCTGCTCGTCGCGGCTTACTTCGGTGGTAGCCGCGGCGGCCAGGCCCAGGGGCGTGGCCACGGCTGCTGCCCGCAGGTGCCCGGCCAGGCGGGTAAATTCGGGTTGCAGCGCTTCGTCGGCGCGGTGCAGGCGCTCGGCTTCGCGGCTGGTGTCGGCCAGCTGCCGGTCGAGCTGGTCGAGGATGGTGCGCCAGGTCAGGCCCAGGGTCAGCTCCTGCTGCTCCTCATAGTGCTGCTCGGTTTGCTGGTGCAACTCGTCGAGCTGGGCTTCCAGCGTAGTACGCGCCTCGTCGGAGAGCAGGCGGGTGGCCTCCAGCCTTATTTGCAGCTCGCGGGTAAGCTGCTGCTCCGCGCGGGCTTTCTCAAACGCCGCCACCGACAGCCGCGAGTAGATGCCCACGTTGGTCATCTTTTCGAGCAGGGCGCTGCGCTCTTTTTCGGGGGCGTGCAGAAAGCGGGCGAACTTGCCCTGGCTCAGCAGCACGGCCTGCTCGAACTGCCCGAAATCGAGCCCCGACAGCTCACTCACGCGGGCTGGTACGGCCTCCTTGCCACTCACCACGGCCACGTCGGAAGGGCTTAATACCAGCGACATGGCATCCTGGCCCAGGCCACCCTTGTCGTCGCCCCGGGTTTTGCGCTTCACTTCCCAGCGCGAGCGGTAGCGCACCCGGGCCACCGCGCCGGTGTCGGGGTTGGTTTCGTGCACTTCAAACTCCACTTCCGAAAAAGCGTGGGGGGCGTGGCGGCTCACCATCTCGCCCACCTGCCGGTCGTGGCGCGGCACCCGCCCGTAGAGGCCCACCGAAATGGCATCGAGCAAAGTGCTTTTGCCCGCGCCGGTGGGGCCGGTGATGGCAAACAGGCCCGTATCGGCCAGCGGTGTTTCGTCGAAGCGAATCAGAAACGGCCCGGGCAGCGAGTTCAGGTTAGCGAAGCGTACGCTGATAATTTTCATGTAACGGATTTGCTGCGGTTACGCAGGTAACTTTTGTGTCAGGTGTTTCAAGTAGTTGCTGGTTTCTCGTTGCTGGTTGGTTTTCGTCCTGAAAAACGGATTAAAGCATCAAACCAGCAACCACAAACCGCTTGCGTACCAGCAGTAATGTATTCCTGCAAGTCAGCCCCGAAGTTAGCGCCGAGGGTGCGCGCCCGTCCGGCTACTCGCCGCTCCAGGCCAGCGGGTCGGCTTCATTCAGTAGCTGGCGCAGCTCGCCGAAGGTAGCCGTGAGCTGGGTGGCCCGCTCGGGCGGCAGGCCGGCCACGCGCCGGGCAAATACCTCGTCCACGGTCAGCTCGTGCAGCAGGGCCAGGGGGGCCAGGTCGGCGGCCAGGTCGGGGGCCTCGGTGGCGCGCTGGTGGCGCACGCCGCGCGGGGCCACCACCTGCAACTGTTGCAGCAGCACCGCCTGAATGCGGCGCTGCACCTCGGCCGGGGTTTCGTCGGAGCGCACCAGCACGTCGGCCCAGGCTACGAGCGCAAAGGCCGAATTGTCGTAGGCCAGCAGGTCAGCCTCCACCTCGTCGAGCGTGCCGTGGAAGCGCTGCAGCCGGCGCGAAACCGGCACCGGCAGCGCCGTAATTGCGGGCACCCCGGCTCCCTTGAACTCCAGCAGCAGCACCTGCTGCTTGTCGTCGGCTTCGGTGAAGGACAGCGGCACCGGCGAGCCCGAGTAGCGGATGTGCGCCCGGCCGCCCACCAGCTGCGGACGGTGCAGGTGGCCCAGGGCCACGTAGTCGAAAGCGGCCGGGAAATGCTCAGCCCCCACCAGCCCCAGCCCGCCGATGTGCACGTCGCGCTCGGCCCCTTCGCGGGCCTCGCCGCCGGCCGCGTACAGGTGGCCGGTGGCCAGCACCGGCACATCGAGCGCCCGCTGCCCGCGCACCAGCTCGTGGTCGGCCAGGGCGGCGTAGTGGTCGGCAATGCTTTGGCGGACGCGCAGCTGGCGCTCGTCGGGCGTTTCGCCGGCACGGGCCAGGCGGATGTCGCGGTCGCGCAGAAAAGGCACGGCGCACACCAGCAGGCCGGGCCGGCCATCGGCGTAGCGCAGGCTGATAATCTGCTCGGACGGGTCCGTCGGTACGCCGCCCACCACGTGGATGCGCAGCTGCCGCAGCAGCTGGCGCGAGGCGTTGAGCATGGTGGGCGAGTCGTGGTTGCCACCCACCACCACGATGTCGCGGCAGCCGGTGGCCTGCATCTTCACCAGAAATGTGTAGTACAGCTCCTGCGCCGTGTAAGAGGGCGTCTGGGAGTCGAACACATCGCCGGCAATCACCAGCGCATCAATGGCCTGTTCCTGCACCGTGCGCAGCAGCCAGTCGAGAAAAGCCTGCTGCTCGGTGGTGCGCTCCTGGCCCGTCAGAAAATGCTGGCCGAGGTGCCAGTCGGCAGTATGAAGGATGCGCATGAAGGGTAGAGTCGTTTGAAAGTAGTACGGACTACAAAATCCGCGCTACTTCAAAGATACCGGCCCGGCCCGCAACAAAAAGCCCCGGCTGCCGTGAGGCAGCCGGGGCAATAGCCGGCGGAGCCAGCCGCCGGCTAGGCTATCGGCTTGGCCGCCGGGGGGGTTCCGGCTACCGGCGCGTGGTCCACCACGTACTCGTCGGCCTGGGTCTGGCTTTCGAAGCGCCACGAGGCATTGCCAGCGGCGCAAATCCCGGTCAGCTCCGCAAACAGGGCGTTGGCAGCCACAATGCGGGCATCGGTCGCGGCCTGGCGCTCGTTGTCGGTTTCCTTACTGGTGGTTAGCTCGTCCACGAAACGGGCGTTGGTGCTTTCCACCGCGTCGAGCAGCTCCTTGGTCAGGCCCACGGCGGCATAGTCGGTCAGGTACTTGCGGCCCTGCTTCACCACCAGCACCCCGGCCAGGTGCAGCTCGGCCTCGGTGGCGTTGCTCACGCTGGCCGCGCCAAAGCGCTTATACGCGGCGGTGCGTGGGTCTTCCTTCAATCCGATGCGGGCCATCACTTGCTGAATACTGGTGACCAGGGCGTCGTGTTCGGCCGTTTTCTGGCCGGTTGCCACGGCGCCCTCCTGCACCAGTACCGAGTCGGGGTCCATCTGGCCAAAGAGGTCGGTGTCCTCCTTAAATTTTTTTATCCGTGCCGCTGTCACCCCCAGTGGGAGTAGGCGCGTCGCGTCGCGGTCCAGCGACGGAAATAAATCGAGGCAGCGCTGCCAGAGCGCAGCCTGCGAGAATGGGTAGTTGGCAACCGGTTGTTGGTGTAGCATAACACGAAAGGGGGTAGGGGGTGAAAAAAGGAAAATCGCGCCGTCCAATCTGGCCGGTCACGCCGCCTAAGGTAGGAGGCCGTACTGTATCTGCCGCTACCCGGCACCTAATTCTTCCAAGTTATTTCACTATTGCCATAAAAAAGTTCTTTCAATCCTCCGCCGTCCCACCCGAAACATCCGCCCCCAACCCCCAAGTCTGGTCTGTATACCCCTAGGCCTCCAACACCCCACCCAAAGCGCCGGCGGGCTTCTTCAAAGCCTTAAAAAATGTCTCCAAAGCATCATCCTAAGGTAAAAGTGATGCTTTGGAGCCGGTTTTTGGTGTTTTAACAAGAGGTTCTGCTGTCTTGAGAATCTTGGGCCGCAGTAGTTTTTGCGTTGCGGGCAGTGGCAGAGCTCGGCTGGCGCCTGTTTCCAAAGCGCTGCCGGCTGGTTTCGCACCGATGGGGCGTCATCGTTCAACATTCGCGTTTGGGAGGTAGAGTCGACGTGGTGTTCCGGCATGCTAATCCTTGGGGAAACAATCCGGGCCAATTGCTCCGCCACCATATTCTAAAACTAATTCATTGTTATAGAAAATATGGGTACAGCTGCTTTTGTATTGATTTTTCAGACTATCAGAAATTGGCCTTTCAAAGACATTGTAAGAATACCTGCCCATTCCGCTCCGTTGCCAACCAATTTTTGTTGGCTCGCCACTTTCAATTCCAATACAGTCTGCTTTGTCTAATTTTTGCTTTAAGGTTCTCAAATTTTGCTGGGTCCAACCAATGGAGGTTATAGCTGAATCAACTTTGGATGAACTTGTTTTTAAATCCCACTCAAGAAATAGTGGGTAGATAACTTCTCGCGTCGCCGGGTCGATTGGGGAAACGCCAAAACGAAATAATTTAGTGTCACTTTCAAACTCTATCTCTACTCGTTTATTATTAGGCACAATTGAATTAAAATAGCTTCTTAATTCCATGATTTGTGCCCGCCGATTAGTGTAATTATCAATGAGTTCTTGCTTTGTGTGATAGGTGTCCAAAGTTCCCGAAAAAGCAATAAACAGATAAAGAAAAAAACATGTATAAAGTAGAATACCTATTCCGCAAATGATTAAATCCACTTTATCATTTTTTGATATGCCATCATGTTACAATTGTTACTAATGAGATACCCTTTCTTTGTCGGCCCCACTACTAACGGGGATTTCAGCTCAGTACCTAAGGCTGTAGCGGCTACATACGCCAAGTAAGCCAGCAACTACAGCTGTTCCAAGCATTGCCGGCCGCTGAAACGCCGGCACGGCCCCGCTGCCAGCCAGCACCTGGGTGCCGGCATCGCCGGGTTCAGCTTCCCTTTTTGACGGGCCACTTTCAGCCCGGCGATAATTCCATAAAAGCATTGTCGTGCACTACGCGCATCTGGCGAAAGCCGAGGCTTTCATAGAGCCGGCGGGCGGGATTGGCGAGGGCAACATGCAGGGTGAGCGGCTTCTTTTTGCGCCGGGCCGTGGCCATGAGCTCCGTCAGCACGGCCCGGCCAATGCCCAGGCCGCGGAATTCGGGCAGCAGTGAAATATCGGCCAGGCGGATTTCTTCGGCCGATTCCCAGCAGAACAGGCGGCCGACCGGCTTTTTCTTGCAGAGGATTACCTGGTGGCTGGCCCCGGGCTTGCGGCCATAGTCGGCCAGCTGGGCAAACTGCTGCATGTGGCAAAAAGCCGTTTTCTGCTCCTCGGTCCAGTTGGTGAGGTGCAGCTCGGGCTCGCGGGTGCTGCGGTACAGTGCCTCGATAAAGGGCTGGTGCGGGAGGGTGAATTTTTGGAGGCTAATCATTGGACCAGACTATTCGTGGGTAGCGACGGACTAAGGCGCGGCCCGGTATTGTCGGATTACCAGGCCGCAGCCGGCCGGCGGAGGCTGAGCAGGCAAACAAACAGCAGAACGCTGAACTGCGTGCCGTTGCGGCCGCCGCCCACCACGAACCAACCTTCGGTCCAATGCACCGTGGCAAGCCCCGGCAGCAGCTGCCCAATAGGGAAGGCCACCGGTAGTAGCCACTGGTTGGCCAGCACCAACGAGGCCTTTCAATACCTGGCTCGGCCCCACCGGCCCGGCCAGCAGCATACCAAAAGGCAAATCTGTTATCGAATGGCACATGCTTAGGGCAGTTTTCAAGCCCCGCGCTTTTAGAACGCAAGGTGCTGTTAAGCGGTCGGCCGGGTTATTTTTTCACTAGCCAGATATTACCGCCATTCTCCTGTTTAGTGGCCGGCATGGCATCAAACGCGTGCGGATGATGAATCTGGAGGTAATCCGAAAAGTGAATAATATCAAACTGCGAGTTATACATCAGAAACGCGCGCAGCAAGTAATCCTCATTCCAGTTGCGCCCTTCAAAAACCCATTTTTTGGGGTATTCAAACGGATAGAAAACGTCGTGAATATGCACGATAACCCCACTGGCAAGCAGGGGCAGAATATTAAAAAAAAGGTGATTGACGTCGCTGCCGGTTTTCGAAACGTGTGTACTGTCAATAAAAAGAATGTCGTTTTTCTGCAATTGTTGAAATTGCTCGACGTCGAGCAATTCCACGCCCGTCATAAAGACAGTAGCCCGAGCTTTATCTTCCGGGGTCATCAGCGAAAGTAGCCGGTTGGGCTCAGGGTCGATGAACGTCAGGTTGATTTCCTGGTTGAAAAACCGCTCGTTCACGTCCAGCATTAGCGCCGAGGTATGGCCCGAGCCGGCTTCGATAATGCGCTTCGGCTTGAAGTGACGCAGCATCGAGTACAGGATAACGCCGTCGGTGTACGTGTAAAGGTCGTTGTCGAAATAATAGCGCAAACCCTCCTGCTTCTGCGCTTTGAAGGGCATTTCAGGATAATAAGCGGCCAGTTCCTGCATCAGCTCCAACTGTTGGCTCGTGCGCAGGTTGATGCCCGGAATGCCATCCTTATCCCGGTCCTGCCAGATTTGAGTCTGGCGCTGCTTGGCATCTTCAACCCGCACGATGGGCGAATAATAATGGCCAGGGTCGAAGCAGGAGTTTTGATAATAGTCCTGGTAGTTCTTATAGCGCCACCCAATAACCGGAAGTTGTTTGAGCAGTGATTTAGAAAATTCTTTCATCGGAAGGAGGTTGTTTGAATCAACGTTGAAGACAGCACAATGATAATGAATAATTTAATGCAAACCCAATTCGAAGCCAATGCACAAAACCAGGCAATTGGAACGGGGCTGGTACTAGATATGCCCAGCTACCCGCCAGTTGATACCGCAAAAGAAGGCTGGCCACTGCCGCGTGATTCGAATAGTTTTTTTTCGGTGGGTAGCGGTTAGGAACTAGTCAATAAGGTCCTATGGCTGAAACTCCGTTACGGCCTCACCCAAATCCAGCACCCGCGTTCCCGGCAAAGCCGCCCGTACAATACTGGCTCCCGCCGCCGAGCGGTAGCCACCGGCACAGTGTACCAGCACGGGCTTGTCGGTGGGAATTTCATGGGCGCGCTCGCGCAGCTCGGGCAGCGGAATGACCAGCGCATTATCGAACACCGGGGTTTTGGCTTCGGCGCGATTGCGGATGTCGACGATGGTGAACAGCTCCGGGTGGGCGCGCACGGCGGCCACGTCCACGGCTGGGGCGGTTTCGGGT
>JALYUI010000193.1 GCA_030853845.1 Bacteroidota bacterium
GATCCAGCTCCCATTTTTTTATGCCGAAGTTGGCGCGGGCGGGCAGCATGTGATGGTTATTCTGAAATAATTCGCCGCCGGTCAGAAAGTCAAACGGCAGCATGTTGCGCGATTGGTCCTGGTTGTCAAAGTTCTGATAGCCATACTTATGGCCGCCCCAGTTCACGATGGCGCCGTGCGCTGCGCCCATCGCGAAGTGAATGGGTAGGAGCAGAAACTGCCACCAGGCCGTGGCGAAATTCACGTAGAACAGCACGTAAATGGCTGCCCAGCCCACGCGCGAGTACCAGCGGTTGCCGAAGTCTTCGAGTGCCGGCCATTCGGGATAGTCGCCGGCGAAGCGCTGGGCTGCCGCCGAGGTGCCTCGCACGCAGTCCTGGTAGATGGTGCGGGTTTTCCACATCATCACGAAGGCGTTGGGGCTGTTGTGGGGCGAGTGCGGGTCGTGGGCCGTATCGGAGTAGGCGTGGTGCATACGGTGCAGCAGCGCATAGGCCCGCGGCGACATGAAGCTGCTGCCCTGCGTGGCGTAGGTGAGCACGAACCAAACGCGCTCCATGCCGGGCGACATGCTGAACATGCGGTGCGCGGCGTAGCGGTGCTGGAAGAACGTTTGGGTGAACAGTGAAAGGTACCAGTGCGCGGTAAAAACCAACAGAATAGCCATGAAACCGGCAAATGGGCGTGAGCGATGGGCAACAAGAGAAACCAGCGGCCCCTGGGCAGGGGGCATCATGCTTGGCATTTGCTAGTGCCTGGAAAAGGTACGGTAACTTTTATGGTTGGACTTTTCCAGCCGAATTACCTGCCACCCGTGGGCAGCGGGGCCACATCCTGCGACTGGCTGATTTTCTGGGCCAGCGGCTGGGGCAGGCCCACGTTGTTGAGCAGGCCGCTGACAAGGCCCTGCCGCCAGAGCACGAACACCGAAAAGAGCGGCTCGCGCTTCGAGGTCATGTCGCCGGTTACCAGGCGGCCGCCCTTGCGCGGGTTCTGGTCGCGGATGACGAGGACGTTGGCGGCTTTGGAAATAATCTTTTTGCCCAGCGACTGCTTGATTTCACCCTTTTTGTAGCTCAGCAGCTCCAGCTGTAGGCCGGTGTAGCGGGTGGTCATGGTGCCCGTCACGCGCTGCTGGTTAGCGCGCAGGGCGAAGGTGATGCCCTGTACCTTGCCTTTCTTGAACTCGACGAGGCGGGTTGGTACAGTCATCTCGTTCAGCATGGCAAACTCGCCGGGGCCAAAGCTGCCCCACACGCGGTGGCGGCCGGCAGGGTCGAGCAGGGGCACGGCCAGATGCACCGTCATGCGGCAGCGGTTTTGCAGCCAGGCCGTGGCCGTGCCGGTGAGGGGCGTGGCGGCCGTCATGCGGCGCGGGTCGTTGCTGATGTTGAAGATGGAGCCCGAGAAGCGGTTGATGCTGATGCTGCCCACCACCGGACTGAGGGGGCTGCGGTAGCGGGCCGTGAGGTTGCCGCCCACCAGGTCGAGCCGGCGCACATCGAGGCGCAGGTGCAGCCGGCGCATGGCTTCGGGCGTAATGATGGACTGGTGCGGGTTGATGGGGCCGCGCCCGTCGGAAGCAACGTGCAGCTCGGGCCGGCGCACCGTGATGCGGGCCGCGTGCACCTGTCCGTGGCGCACGAGCGGACCGAAATCGAGTCCCGCCACCGCCAGCTCGGGCACCCGCGCCCGGAACTGCGGCACCTGGTAGCCATGACGCAGATTTAGCTGCACGGGCGTAAACTTTGGCGTGAGGGCCAGCCCCGTGAGGCTGAGCGTGCGGGCCGTGGTGTTCAGACGCAGGTGGGCAACATCGGCCAGATAGTAGGGCGCATCAAAAGCGGCCTGTAGGCGACCGGTATAAACTTGCCAGGCGCGGCCGTAGGCCACCCTCGCCGGCGTGAACCGGGCCACCGAATCGATACGAATACCGGTGCCCGTAATGTCGGCGGCTACCACCGAAGGCTTGTGCTCTAGCCCCAGAACCTTCATGCTGCCGTTACGCAC
>JALYUI010000203.1 GCA_030853845.1 Bacteroidota bacterium
GTATTGCAACTAAAACAAAAAAGCCACTTAACATAGTTGTTAAGTGGCTTACTTCTAAGCGCTTGTTCCTGGGCTCGAACCAGGGACCCTCTGATTAACAGTCAGATGCTCTAACCGGCTGAGCTAAGGAAGCTTTTTTCTAGCCGAAACCCGGTTGTTGTTGTTTCGGAGTGCAAATCTACAACGATGTATTGAAGTTGCACAAGCCTGCTATGGATTTTTTTCTAAAAATTACGGCACCGCTTAGTTAATAATGCTGAGTTGGCTACCTTGTATGCTGACACTGTACTGCTTAAGGGGCAGCGGGGCCGGGCCGCCAATTACCCTGCCTTGGAGGTCGAATTGGGAGTTGCAGCACGAGTCGCGCATAAACAGGCGCGAATTGCGGTCGAGTGATACCGTGGCGCAGGCATCAGATGGGCGGTAGGGGCAGTTGCGCTCAAAAGCCAGGAAAATGCCCGCACTCTGGCGCACCACAATTACGCCCTTCACGCCACCGTTGCCGGCGGGGCCTTTAGCGGGCAGGCTCACCGCGCCGTTATCGAAGCGTAATTGTGCGTATTCCTGCTGGGCCAGGCTGAGGCTGAGGTTGACCGGTGCATAGGGAATCAGGGGCTGCACGGTGGAATTGCTGCCGCAGGCGGTGGCCAACAGCAGGCAAACGGGTGCGACAAGCATAGTGGGACGAAACAGGCGGAATGGCAGGGACATGGGGCCGGGGTTATTCGTAGAAGTAGAAGCCACGGCCGGTTTTGCGGCCGTGGTGACCGGCATCCACCTTCTGCTGCTGAATGCGGCTGGGGCGAAACTTGCCGTCCTGCTGGAACGAGGCGAACATGGCGCTGGTCACCGAGAAGTTGGTGTCCACGCCAATCAGGTCCATCAACCGGTAGGGACCCATTTTAAATCCGCTGGCTTCGAGCAGTTCGTCGATTACCTCGAAAGAGGCCACGTTTTCCTCCAGCACCTTCAGGCTCTCCACGTAGTAGTGGCGGGCCACGCGGTTCACAATGAAGCCGGGAGCATCGGCCGCGCGCACCGGCGTTTTGCCCAAGCGACGGGCCAGCGCTTCCACCGCGTCGGCCACTGCGGGGGCCGTGGCCACGCCACTGATGATTTCGACCAGCGGCATCACCGGGGCCGGGTTGAAGAAGTGCATGCCCACTACCCGCTCCGGACCGGGCACGGCTGCCGCCAGCTGCGTAATGGGCAGCGACGACGTATTCGAAGCCAAAATAGTAGCCGGGGCATTGATTTCGGCCAGGTCCTGAAAAAGTTTGTGCTTCACATCAAGCCGCTCTACCACGGCCTCGATAATGCAGTCGGCGCACACGTCGGCTAGCGTAGTGGTGAGAGTGAGGCGGGCCAGGGCCGCCTCGCGCGCCTCCGGGGTCAGCTGGTTTTTCGCTACCAGTTTGCTCAGGCCAGCCGCAATGGCAGTTTGAGCCTTTTCGAGTGCGCTGGTGCTTACGTCAAACAGCATTGTAGGCAGGCCATGCTGCACGCCGAGTTGGGCAATGCCGAGGCCCATGGTGCCGGCCCCCACCACGGCTAAGGATTGAATCTCATTCATAGCGCGAAGTAACGCGGGCTTCAGCCCGCCGTCGGGAAAGTGGAAAGAATTAGCCATGCGATTGGCCACTCTCGGCATTGCAACGGGCTGAAACCCTCACTACTTTTTGAACAGCGAGTTCACGTAGGTGTGGCGGTCGAAGAGCTGCAAATCGGTCATCTTTTCCCCCACCCCAATGTAGCGCACCGGGATGCTGAACTGGTCGGAAATGCCGATGACCACGCCGCCACGCGCCGTACCATCGAGCTTGGTGATGGCCAAGGCCGTGACTTCGGTGGCTTTGGTGAACTCCTTGGCCTGCAGGAAGGCATTCTGGCCGGTGCTGCCGTCGAGCACCAGCAGCACTTCGTGCGGCGCATCAGGAATCACCTTCTGCATCACGCGCTTGATTTTGCTTAGCTCGTTCATCAGGTTCACCTTGTTGTGCAGGCGGCCGGCCGTGTCGATGATGACCACATCGGCCCCCATTTCCACGCCTTTCTGCACGGCATCGTAAGCCACCGAGGCCGGGTCGGTGTTCATGCCGTGGCTGACGACGGGCACGCCCACCCGCTGTCCCCAGATGATAAGCTGGTCGACGGCCGCCGCCCGAAAAGTGTCGGCCGCGCCCAGCACCACCTTCTTGCCGGCCGCGTGGAAACGGTGCGCCAGCTTGCCGATAGTGGTGGTTTTGCCCACCCCGTTCACGCCCACCACCATAATCACGAAGGGTTGCCCGGTGCTGCCGGCCCGGTCGAGCACGGCCATCGAGCCCGACTTGTTATCCTCTAGCAGGGCCGCGATTTCCTCGCGCAGGATACGGTCGAGTTCCGAAGTGCTCACGTACTTGTCGCGGGCCACGCGGGCCTCAATCCGGTCGATGACCTTGACGGTGGTTTCGATGCCCACGTCGGCGTGCACGAGCAGGGTTTCCAGGTCGTCGAGCACGGCTTCATCCACCGTGCTTTTGCCCACCACGGCCTTGCTCAGCTGCTCGAAGAAGTTAGTTTTGGTTTTTTCCAGGCCGGCATCGAGCGAGGCTTGCTGGGCTGGGGTTTCCTTATCCTTTTTAAAAAAATCGAAGAGGCCCATAGGGAAGGGTATGAGGGTAGGAAGGCGTGAGTTGAGAAGTTATCATAAGGGAGAAACAAGCAAAAACCTTTGTTTTACTGCCTCCTACCCTTTTGCCCTCATACCCGCATAAACTAAAAAAGTCCCACGAAGGTGGGACTTTTTAAACTTTTACGAAGCCGCAGACGGCCGGCAACTATTTGTTGCCGGTAGCCAGGTACTCCTGCACTTTGTCAAGCAGCACCATTTCCTCGCGGAAAGTGTAGGCACCGGTCTTCTCCGATTTCACGGCCCGAATCACCTTTGCCCAGTTTTTGGCGTTTTCGGTGGTTTTCAGCGTAGCAACTACTTTCTTAGCCATTGTTCAGGTTATTTAATTTCCTTGTGAACGGTCATTTTCTTGAGGATGGGGTTGAATTTCTTCAACTCGATGCGCTCGGGGGTGTTCTTGCGGTTCTTGGTAGTAATGTAGCGCGAGGTGCCCGGCATCCCCGAGGTTTTATGCTCGGTGCATTCCATGATAACCTGCACCCGATTTCCTTTCTTGGCCATCTCGACGGGGGTGTATGTTTTAAAATTTAGGACTGCAAAGGTACGGGTCTTTTTGGAAACGACAATGGGTTGAGGCGCAACTTTCAGTCGGATAAGCAGAAGGGGCTCCTTTGGCGGGGTAAATAGAACGTCATGTAGCGCGCAGCATCTTGCCCGCCAAGGCAATGATTTACTATTGCGGTAGAGATGCTTCGGCAAGCTCAGCATGACCGTTACTTCTGTTTCCAAGCTGCTCTGGCTACTTCAGGTCCGGCGGCTGCCAGCCTTCCAAACGCTAGGACTAGCCATCAGCTTTTCGGAGCCGGTCGGCGAAATGAGCACGTCATCTTCGATGTGTACGCTGAGTATTCCATCACTTCGGGTTGCAGGGCGAATTGGCGGGGATGTAGATACCGGGCTGCCGGGTGACAACGGGCAATGTGCTCAATAACAAGCCTGCGAGCAACGCCGGGTGGTTTGTGCCGCCCGCAGCGAAGGACGGGCCGAAACGAAACGAGTGAAGAAGAGAGAGCAGCATAATCGGCAGGGATGCAAAAACCACTGCCCCAAAGCAGGGTAGCCGCCAACAGACAAAGCCAGCGCCGCTACCGTTACCTGGGAGGCAATAGTAGCGGCGCTGGCTTGGCCGAGAGGTTCTGATTGCGGGCTGCCGGGTTTATTGTTTCCTCCGGGAGCCGCTAAGCAGCAGCTAGTTAATTAGTAAACGATAAAGCCCTGCTCTTTCGCCTTCTTCAACACCGCCATGATGCCATTCTTATTGATGGTGCGGATGGTGGAGGTTGCTACTTTCAGCGTAACCCAGGCATCCTGCTCGGGCACATAGAAGCGCTTTTTCTGCAGGTTCGGATAGAACTTGCGCTTAGTCTTGTTGTTCGCGTGCGAAACGTTGTTACCAACGCGGGTACGCTTGCCGGTCAAATCACAAACTCGGGCCATGATATCGGAGGGTTAAATTTTTATACAAAGCAGGGAAACGGGCCGCAAATATCGGCAAAATCCTGGCATTCACCAAACACCCTGCCCTATTTCTCGGCAGATGCGCTGGAAGTAGGCAGTTTGGGCCGAAATTCCCAGGGACAGTGGCGGCAGCCGCTGCCGCAGCAGCTGCCCCGGCGCAGGTGGTACTGCGCGGTAAAAACGAGGTAGCCTTCGGGCGTGTAGTAGAAGTCGCCGGGCTGGAGCGGCTGAGGTTTGGGCGGCGGCATGGGGAATCAAAGGTAAACCAGGAGGTGTTGAATCAGCTTTAGGGGCTATATTGCTGTTGAAATCTGCAACTTAATCTATGAAAACGCCTAGCCGAATTCTGTTATCGCTGCTCGCCATGGCTCCGTTGGGAGGTGCGGGTATAACATTGGGGCAGACGATTACGCCCGTAGTCATCACCCAGGCGACGGTGCCGGCCGGCATCCGCCCGGCCCTGGTGCGCGACGAAGCAGCCCTGGCCGACCCCGTGCGCGAGGCGTTGCGCACCCTGCCCCAGGCCCGGAAAAAGTTTTTGGCCGGCCTGCCAGCTGGCGACCAGTTTCTGCTCTCGGTGCGCGTGGCCGATACGGATACCAGCTTCCGCCAGGCTTCGGCGCGGGTGCTGGGCTGGAATGGCAAAACGGTACAGGCCCTGCTGTTGCCGCCTCCCGATTCAGTCACTCCCGTTGAGCCTATGCCGGTGAGCTTTCCCGAAACAGCGGTGGTCGACTGGACTCTGCTGCGTGCCAGTGGCCGCGAAGAGGGCAACTACGTAGGGCGCTACTACGAAACGACCCAGCAAGTAGAAGGCATGCGCCTGCGATAGAGCCGGAAGGCAGGCCCACAGGAATGGGAACTGTTGCTTAAACGGACCGGGCGCAGCACCACGCGGCGAAAAGCCGTAATTTTCGGGCCTCATCAATTCCCGCCCGTTATTATGCACACCACCGACTCCCCCACCGTCACCTCGGCCCGCGCCGCCGAGCTTATGCAGCTCGAAGACCAGTATGGCGCCCACAACTACCACCCGCTGCCCGTGGTGCTGAACCGGGGCCAGGGCGTGAACCTCTGGGACGTGGACGGCAAGCATTATTTCGACTTCCTCTCCGCCTACTCGGCCGTGAACCAGGGCCACTGCCACCCGCGCATTATCGCGGCCCTCACCCGGCAGGCCCAGCAGCTGACGCTGACCTCGCGGGCGTTTTTCAACGACCAGCTGGGAGCGGCCGAAAAGCAGGTCTGCGAGCTATTTGGCTACGATAAGGCGCTGCTGATGAACTCCGGGGCCGAAGCCGTGGAAACCGCCCTCAAGCTGGCCCGCAAGTGGGGCTACCAGGAAAAAGGCATTGCGCCGAACATGGCCCGCATTCTGGTGGCCGAGCACAACTTTCATGGCCGCACCACGGGCATCATCTCCTTCAGCACCGACGGCGACAGCACCGGCGGCTTCGGTCCTTACATGCCCGGCTATCAGGTAGTGCCCTACAACGACATCGAAGCCCTGACCGAGGCGTTGCAGGACCCGCACGTGTGCGCCTTCATGGTGGAGCCTATTCAGGGTGAGGCCGGGGTGATGGTGCCTGCCGTGGGCTATCTGGCCCAGGCGGCAGCGCTGTGCCGGACCCACAACGTGCTGTTCATTGCCGACGAAATTCAGACCGGCCTCGGGCGCACGGGCAAGCTGCTGGCCTGCGACCACGAGGCCGTGCACCCCGACGTGCTCATCCTAGGCAAGGCTTTGAGCGGCGGCGTGCTGCCGGTGTCGGCGGTGCTGGCCGATGACAGCATCATGCTCACCATTCAGCCCGGGCAGCACGGCTCCACGTTTGGCGGCAACCCGCTGGCCTGCGCCGTGATGCGCGCCTCCCTCGACGTGCTCATTGACGAAAAGCTACCCGAAAACGCCGCCCGCCTGGGCGAAATTTTCCGCGAGCGGATGCGGCAGGTGCAGGCCAAAGCGCCTGACACCGTGGACCTGGTGCGCGGCAAGGGACTGCTCAACGCCGTGGTCATCAACCCCGCCGCCGACGGCCGTACGGCCTGGGACGTATGCGTGAGCCTGATGGAGCGCGGCGTACTGGCCAAGCCCACGCACGGCGATATCATCCGCTTCGCCCCTCCGCTGGTGATTACCGAAGCCGAGCTGCACGCCGCCTGCGACGTGATTGAAGAGGTTATTCTAGCCTTCTGAGCGCGACGTTTCGCAAAGTTTTAAAAGTCAGGTCCCGCGAAGTTTTTCTTCGCCAGACAATAAACTTTGCGGGACTTAACTTTTAAAACTTTGCGAAACGCTGCACTATCAATACTGATGCGGTAAAGTTAGGTATACTGCCGCGAGGGGCAGGGCCGTACTTTGGGGGATGAATTATCTGGCCCTACGCGAGCGGCCAACGCAGTTTTTGGCCTTGACCAGTCTGCTGCCCGCCGA
>JALYUI010000210.1 GCA_030853845.1 Bacteroidota bacterium
GCCCTACAATCAGAGAAAAAGAAAAGAACTGAAGTGACATAAATGAAAAGCCAAAACCACCTCAGCCGCCAGCCGGCACCGAAGCGCGGCCGCGACCAGGCGGAGTAATACCAATAAGGAGAAAAAAATGAGCCGGGAATCAGCCCCGGGCGGGTGGCCCCCGCAGGGAGCGCGCAAACAGCGTCTCGCCCGCCGCGGCCCGCTCGGGCGGCAGCGCGGTGGCCGTGGCGTAGCGCACGGCCGTGGGCGGTACCGGCATCAGCATCGGAGCCGCTGCCTGGTAGGCCACGTTGTAGAACTGCTCTACCACGCAGTGCTGGTGCCGGGGGCTGACCAGTGCTTTGCCCGTGCGCCGGAAAGCCGCCGTGTGCGCCGGCTCTATCGTCGTATGCTCGTGGGCGTGCAGCGCCAGCACCGCGTCTTCGGGCAGAAGCACGCGGATTAAGCACAACAGCAGTAGCCAAGCTAGGTACGGACGAATCCTTTGCACAATTCGAGGGATTGAATCAAGCTATGGCTTGGACAATAAAAAGATGAGAATTTGTTGAAATGTATTCAGATGAATAAAAATTAACTTTTGCGAAGAAATGAAAATCTATTAAAACTGGATTTCTCGTTTATGCTTCGTATATTTAACGCCAAGAGGCCGATATTGCGACCCAATCCTGTGATAATTACGTCAATTCCTGATTTTTCCTTGCAGTTCGACCCCGAGTTGAGCCTGCTGCGCATTGAGTGGGCAGCCGGCGACGACACGCGGAACCTGCGGGAAAGTGCCATCAAGCTCCTCGCCGTCGACCGCGAGCTGGCTGTGCGCCACCTGCTGCTCAACATGAATACGTTTCCGGACATTTCGGTGTACGACCAGCTTTGGCTGGGCACGCACTGGATGACTGGCATCGTAAAGCTACCACTCGAACGCGTGGTAATTATCAACAACCGCCACCGCATCCATAATCAGCTGGCTATCGAATCGATGATTGCGCTCGTGCGGCCGTTCATCAAGTTTGATATTCAGTTCTTTCCGCAGGCCATTTCCGGGTTGCGCTGGCTGAGCGACTTTTCACCCCGTCTGCCCGAAATGATGGCCGAATGGAACCGCGTATTCGCCCCCGACCCGGACCTGACGTCAGTCCGCCCCGAGCACTTGTAGCGTAGGTGGTGGATGGTACTGCCCCGCCAGCATAATCTGCAAGTTCAGCACGACCCGCAATTGCGCCTGATGCGCTTTCAGTGGGTCGGAGGGCCGGACAGTCAGGCCGTGCGCGCCGACCTGGTGTATGGCCGCGACCTGGTGGTGGCCCAGCAACCCACCCACGCGCTGGTTGACCTCGCCGGCCTGCCTCCGCTCGAGATGCAGGATGAGCTGTGGATGACGGTGCACTGGTTTCCTAAAATTGCGGCCTCGCAGCTGAAATATGTGGCCCTGGTGCTGCGCCCGGGCCAGCTGCACAATCAAATGGCCATCGAGGCCATGCTGTGGCTGGGGCGTAAGCTCATGCGCTTTCAGATGCAGGTGTTCGAAGGCGTACCCGGCGCGCTCGACTGGCTGACCCAGGGTGAGGCCGGGGCCATGCACCGCCTGCAAACCGAATGGGACGAGCAGCTGGCCCGTCCGGACCAGCCCGCGGCTGGTGTCTACAATCCGCAGCCTGGCCCGGGGCGTACCTTCTGGAGCCAATGATTCTACCGCTCCAGTATAATTTTCAGGTGCAACTCGACCCCGAGCTGCGCATCATGTGCTTTCAGTGGGTGGGGCCGGTGAACCGGCAGCTGCTACGCAACGGCATGCGCTACTGCCGCGACCTGGTGGCCGAGCACAAGCCCTTTTACGTGCTGGTCGATTTCCACGGCATGCCCCTTATCGATATCCGCGACGAGCTCTGGATGTCGGTGCACTGGTTCCCCTGGGTATCGCGGCGGCCGCTGCGGGCCGTGGCCGTTATCTACAGCCCCGAGCAGCTGCACAACCAGATGGCCGTGGAAGCCATGCTCTGGGTGGGGCGCAAGCTGATGCACTATCAGCTGCAGGTGTTCGAAACGGCCATTTCGGCCTACGACTGGTTTACGGAGGGCGACACCGCCGCCGGGCAGCGCCTGGTGGCCGAGTGGAATGCCGCCCGCCCGTAGCGTGGCCGTAGTAGCGTGGACTCTGCGAGTCCGTGCGGATGAAAGATGAGTTGGTTTGGGTGCCCGTAACTGAATTGGTGGATGTAGAACGGGACGGTCGTTCGCACGCGCGGGCTCGCAGAGTCCACGCTACGGCGCGCTGTCAATCTGACAGCGGAACCGGGCTTGGAACGGGCTTTGAAACTGCCGGAAACCGTAGCCGGGCCGCGTGCGCCCGGCCATTCCGTCTGTTTTTCAACTTATCATACCCCCTGACTCATGCAGGAAACCGGCTCCATCTCCATCCATACCGAGAACATCTTCCCGATTATCAAGAAGTTCTTGTATTCCGACCACGAAATCTTTCTGCGCGAGCTCGTCTCCAACGCCGTCGATGCCACCCAGAAGCTGAAGAGCCTGGCCCAGCTGGGCGAGTATAAAGGGGACCTGGGCGAGCTGAAAGTGCGCGTGACCGTGGACAAGGAAGCCCGCAAAATCACGGTTTCGGACCACGGTCTGGGCATGACCGGGGAGGAAATCAAGAAGTATATCAACCAGATTGCCTTCAGCGGCGCCACCGAGTTTGTGGAGCAGTACAAGGAGAAGGATGCTGCCACCAAAGACCAGATTATCGGGCAGTTCGGCCTGGGGTTCTACTCGGCCTTCATGGTGGCGAAGGAAGTTGAAATCTTCTCGCAGAGCTACCAGGAGGGCACCGAAGCCGCCCACTGGACCTGCGACGGCAGCACGGCCTTCACCCTCGAAACCACCGAGAAAGCCGAGCGCGGCACCGACGTGGTGCTGAACGTGGCCGACGATTCGGACGAGTTTTTGGAGGAAGCCCGCCTGCGCACCATCCTCACCAAGTACTGCAAGTTCCTGCCCATTCCGATTGAGTTCGAGGGCGAGCTCATCAACGATACCAACCCCATCTGGACCAAGCAGCCGAGCGAGCTGACCGACGAGGACTACAAGAAGTTCTACCAGGAGCTGTACCCCATGAGCATGGACGAGCCCCTGTTCTGGATTCACCTGAACGTGGATTACCCGTTCAATCTGACGGGCATTCTCTACTTCCCCAAGGTGAAGGACGAGCTGCAGTTCTCGCGCAACAAGATTCAGCTCTACTCGCGGCAGGTGTTCATCACCGACGAGGTGAAGGACGTGGTGCCCGAGTTTCTGATGCTGCTGCACGGCGTGATTGACTCGCCCGACATTCCGCTGAACGTGAGCCGCAGCTTCCTGCAGGCCGACGCGGCGGTGCGCAAAATCAA
>JALYUI010000219.1 GCA_030853845.1 Bacteroidota bacterium
CCGATGTTGCGGGCCGCCTTTTGGGCGAAGTAGCTGGCCAGGGCCGGGATGTCGCTCGCCCGCTCGCGCAGGGGTGGCAGCGTGAACGGAAACACCGCCAGCCGGAAATACAAATCCATGCGGAAGCGCCCGGCGCTCACTTCTTTCTCCAGTTCGCGGTTGGTGGCCACCAGCACCCGCACGTCGGTTTTAATGGGTGTATTGCTGCCCAACCGCTCAATTTCCTTTTCCTGCAACACTCGTAGTAGCTTGGTTTGCAGCTCCAGCGGTAGCTCGCCAATCTCGTCGAGAAAGATGGTGCCGCCCTTGGCCAGCTCAAACTTGCCGATGCGTCGGTCGTAAGCACCTGTAAATGCGCCCTTTTCGTGCCCAAAAAGTTCCGACTCAATCAGGGTGGCCGGCAGCGCGGCACAATTCAGTTTCACCAAAATCTTGTCGCGCCGGGCTGACAGGTTGTGAATGGCCCGCGCAAAGAGCTCCTTGCCGGTGCCGCTTTCGCCCAAAATTAGGACTGTAGTATCGGTGGGGGCCACCTGCGACACTTGGTTGAACACCCGCAGTAGGGCTGGGCTGGTACCAATTATCTCCTCAAAGTTGGCGTTGGTCTTCACCTCCTGCTGCAAGTAGGAGTTTTCCTGCCGCAACTGCTCGCTAAGTCGGGCCACCTCCTCGAAGGCCAGGGCGCGCGCCAGGGTCAGGGCCACGGGTTGCTCCAGGCGGTCAAGCAGAGATAGGTGCCGCGCCCGATAGGCATCGGGCTGCTGACTGAAAAACGAGAGAATGAAGCGGTTGTCGGGCCCTACCACCATGGGCATCACCAAAGCCGAGGCCATGCGCAGCGTTTTAGCCATGCCTTGGATTAGCGGATGTTGCTGGCACAACTCTGTATATGCGGCCTGGTTGTAGCACCGGGGGGCATCATAGAAGTAGGTGTCTACCTCCCGCCGTTGGGGCAGGTGCGCCACCGACAGGTTGAGGAGCCGCAGAAAAGCTTCCTGGTCCAGGGTTTGGTACTCATCGAATCCCGTACGGTAGCAGCGGTACGTAAACTGGTCGTCGCCGTGCTCGTAGCACACGGCCATAAAATCAAATCCGATGGGCGCTTGCAAAAGGTGGGCCACTTGCAGCAGTTTCTCTGGCCAGGGCCGGGACTGGGCCAGGACTTCGGTAAGGGAAATTTGCAGGGTTTTTTCCTCGCGTAGCTGCACTTCCACGCCGTGCGCGTGCCGGTAGCGCCCGATTTCCAGCGCGGTCAGCACATCCTTTTCCCGGAAAGGCTTTACGATGTAGCCACTAGGCTGGGTAGCCTTCACCGCTTCGAGTACGCTGGGGCTGTCGTTGGCTGAAATGTAAATAAACGGGATGCTTTCTTCGGCCAGCGTTCCAGCCAAGTCAATGCCCGTTTCCTGGCCCTTCAAGTAGATGTCGAGCAGCACGATGTCGGGGCACTGCTGAGCCAGCAGTTGCCGGGCCTCCGCCACCGAATCGGCAATGCCAACCACACTATAGCCAGCCTCCGTTAATAGCAGGCGCAAGTCGTTGGCAATGACATATTCGTCCTCCACAATCAACACCGTGCAGGTGGTAGCGTCGGGGCGCATCGTGACAACCGGCTGGCGCATGAGGTGGTGAGTTGATTGAAATCCCCATTATGCCGGGGCAGTCGATGGCCAGAGTTACCGAATATACGGATTTGGACATCGCCGCCCGTACGCCGCAATGCTGGCGGGGAGGCTTTTCAACCCGAATTCGGGAACCCACCCACTGCTCGTGCCATAGAATCATGCCAACGCTCCGGCTGGCCTGTGCCCGCTGCACCGTTCCGCAAATACGCTTATTCAACCAAACCTAGACAATAGGGTCAACAAGCCAACTGTGTCCAAATGGCGAACACCGCGTCCAGGAAATCTGGATAAATCTAAATGACTCCATTATTTATGGAGTCTGCTATCAAAAGCTGCCTACTAATCATAGCGTATCTTTTAGTAGCTTTTTCATAGTTGTGTTTGCATGGTTTTCGCGTCTTCTCACTCATGTCCTCCTTTTGGTAAACGGCAGGTGCGGGCCTTACTCTTCGCCCAATTTCCGATTCGCCTTTAATTGCGCGATGTCGATCAGGTCTTTCGGCCGCGGGTTCACGGCTTTATCCGCGAGTAAATCCGCCCGGCTGATTAGGGG
>JALYUI010000229.1 GCA_030853845.1 Bacteroidota bacterium
GCACCGTAGTGGCCCTGACGGCAAATTCAGTGACAAGCTTCCTGGCGAAAGTCAGCCCCACCGGAAACCTGCTGTGGGTGAACAACGTGGCGCAGGATGCGCCGGCAACCGGCCAGATTGGTTTGCTGCGGGTAACGGCCGATGCCGTAGGCAATTGCGCGGTACTGGGCAGTTTTGGCTCTTCCCTGGTGTTCAATGGGGTAACTTACGCTGGTACCACTGGGCTGTTGCACAACTTGGTGGTGCGCTACGATGCTGCCGGTACGCCGGTGGGAGCCTTTGCTGCCTATACCGTGGCCGGTTCGCCCAGCGGTTCGACACGGGACTACGAGTACACCGGGCTGGGCCTCACATCAACCGGGGAGTTATATCTCGGAGGTTGGGTAAGACCTGCAGCCACCCTACAGTTTGGCACTCTGTCGGCCCTCACGGGGCCGACAACTGCCAATTCGGCCGGCTTCGTCGTGAAGATTAATGCCGCTAATACGGCCGCTTGGCTCTTAAGCACTGCCGGGCCAGCCCGTCAAAATGCTTCCTCACCTGCCGGACAATTTATTACTGGCCTGATGGTCGGGCCGCAGGACCAGTGCTACACGGTTGGGGGCCTCTACGGCAGCACCATGACACTGGGTTCGCAGGCGCTGGCTACGGGCAATGCTGCCGCCGCCACGGGGCGCGATATGTTCGTGGCCCGCATCGCGCCCGGCGGGACCATCGGGTCGCTGGTCGGCGGCGGCGGTACCGACAAAATATGGGGCTGTGCGCTTGGCCCGCAGGGCGAAGTAACCATCAGCACCGGTGGCGGCCTCAGCTGGGGCAACGTGCAGCTGCCAGGGGCGGTGTGGCCTAGCTCCACCCGTACCGGCCTCGTGCAGCTCGACGCGACGGGCGTACCGCAGCGCGGCTGGCAGGCTGGGTTGGGCTTTTTCGCTCCCCTCATGGCTGTCGATGGCCTCAACCGCCCCATTCTGGCCGGTACGGACAGTGGCCCTAACCCCTTCACTTTTGGCACCCGGCAGCTGGCTTCGCCCTATGCCTGGAACACGCTTATTGCCCGCACGGCCACCGTGCTGCTGGCGGCCCGCCAGGCAGCGCAGGTGGCTGGCCTGGAGGTATACCCCAATCCGGCCCACAACCTGGTGGAAGTACATATGGCTAAAGCCCAAGCTGCCCGAATCCAACTGTCGGATGCTCTCGGCCGCCTCGTTCGGACCCAGGACCTGGCCCTGGGGCAAACCCAGGTAGACCTGACCGGCCTGGCCCCGGGTTGCTACACGTTGCTGGTGCAACAGGACCAGGCGCGCAGCTTCCGGCAGGTGGTAGTGGCACCGTAGCGGCTGCGCCCATCTGCGGCCGGCTGGCCATACGGCCCTGTAAAAAGCCCGCTGCCGGTTCCGGCAGCGGGCTTTTTAGCTTTTGTCGTTGGCAAACCGGTCGGCTCTCCTGACTTCGGGCAGAAAATGTAACCCCAAACTATGAAAGGCATTACAGCGCCGGCTTCACTTCCAGCACGAAGCTGCGGCTGCCGGCGCGGCCATCGGCGGCCAGCCCTTGCAGCACCACGAGGTAGCGCCCGGCCTGGTCGCCGGTATAGAACTCTACCGTTTGGGTTCCGGGGCCGCTCAGGGCAACGTTGGGGTTCCAGTAGAGGAGGTTGCGCAGGTCGGGCAGGCGGCTTTGGGCGGCGGCGGGCGTGTCGTAGCGCGGGCTGTAGAACTCGCGCTGCTGCTGCACGCCCTCGTACTGCTGCACCAGGGCGTGAGCGTCGAGCTCCAGGCCGTCGAGGTCGCCCTTGTAGGTGGTCAGGCTCACGATGCCGTCATACACGGAAGTACCCTGGAAATAGCGGCTGTCGATAACTTCCAGCTTCTGAACCTTGAGCGGGTCGAGGGCCATCACCTTGTCCATATTGAAGATGGGCACCCCGTCGAGCAGCACCAGCGGGTTGTTTTCGAGGGCTGATTTATTCACCCTATCCACCACAATCAGGTGGTAGCCGTCCTTGCGAATGCGCACGATAACGCCCGGCACGTACTCACGCAGCACCTCGTCCATCGTTTTGAAGCGGGTGTACTTGTCGAGCAGGTATTTCTCGCTGGGCTTGCCAAAAAAGGCCGTGCTGTCGACGTGCTCCGGTGCAAAGCGGCCGGGGCCGGCAAAAGCCTGCTGCACCTGCGCCTGCAAATGGCGGCGGGCATAATCGGTTTCGAAGTGCCTTTGCAGCCCGAAGGCCGGCGGGGCAGCTTGGGCGTAGCGCGGCGAAAACGGGTCGAGCAGGCTCAGGTTCAGCGTGCTGGCCCAAACCGGGTCGGTTTGCAGCACCAGGTCGTGCGGCCCGCTAAACCCGCTGAGCTCAAACTGAACCAGGCCCTGAGCATTACTGCCGGCCTGGCCAAGGCGTATAAGGCGGCTGGGCGACGACAAATAGGCCACCGTGCCCACCGTAGCCGGCCGGTTGTCTTTGGTGCTGAGGCGGCCCCGCACCACCAGGCCATAGGGCTCGGGGCCGAACTCGCGGGCGGGGGGCGTGGCGGCCAGCACCTCTTCCCAGCGGAAGCGGCTCCAGCCCTGGGTCAGCAGCAGGTTGTCGGTGGCTTCGCGGGCGGTGGGGCCGGTGGCCGTGAAGTAATAGTCGGGGTCTTCGACCGGTCCGGCCAGCTCCGAAGTGAGCCAGAGCGAGCGGTCGATAGCGGCGGGCCGGGCCATATTCAGCGAATCGAGCCGGTACACGGCCAGCGAGAGGCTGGCCGCAGTAGTGGCGGGCAGCCCAGGCGCACTCAGCTGCACCTGCACCCGGCTGCGCGCCGCGTACTGCGGCTGGTCGGCCCGGGCGGTGAGGGCCAGCCGCGAGGGCAGCGGCCGGAAATACAGCCGCTCGCACACCGGCCGCTGGTCGGCCGTGAACAAAGTGAAGTGCGACACGCCTGCGGGCAGCGTGCGCAGGTCCAGTGTGAGGGTGCCCTGGCCGTCGGTGAGGGCCAGGCGGGTGGCCACGGCCACCTGCTGGCGCGCGTGGGCCAGCAGGTACACCGTTTCGGTGCGGGCTGGCTGCGCCCGCACGGTCAGGGTCAGGTGGGCGGTGTCGGGCTGGGCCAGGCTTAGTACGTAGCCCTGCCCAAAGGCCGGGGGCAGCTGGCGGGTGAGAGGTTGGCCATTGGGCAGCAGCAGCACGGCCGAGTAGGTTTCCGGCGTGGCCGCCGGGGTTAGTATAAAAGAGCCCAGCCCGGCGCGCAGCGTCTGAAACCGGGCCACTACTTGGCCCCGCGAATCGAGCACGCGCCCGGTAGCGGCCACGCCGCGCCCGGCCTGGTCGGTTACCTGAAAAGCCACGCGGCTGGGCAGCCCGCGCACCAGGTTGCCCCCTTCCGGAAAGAAGCGCGCCTCGTAAGCCGCCGTCGAATCCCGGGCTGGGGCTCCCGAAGCCGTCGCCGTGTTGACGACGGCAATGCTGGTGTGGAAGTAGGTGTCGGGGCCGAAATTCTGCATCCAGCTGGTGTAGGCGCGCACCGTGTAGCGGCCCGCCGCCAGCGTGGCCGGCAGCTCAAACGAGCCCTGCCCGGTGGCCTGGCGCAGGGCCACTTTGCCTTGCAGCACGGGGCGGTTGCGGCCATCGAGCACTTCCACGTAGGCCACGCTGCTCAGGGGCAGGGGTCGGCCGGCAGTGCCTTCCACGGCATACACCTTAAACCACAGGGTTTCGCCGCTCAGGTACACCGGCCGGTCGAGGTGCAGGTAGAGCTTTTCGTGGGGGTCGCGCTGCTCATGCCGGCGCAACTGGCGGGCCAGCCGGTCGAGCGAGTCGGCCGGGGCCTGGGCGCGGGCCATCGTGGCTCCGGCCAGGCCCAGCGCCAGCAGCAGGAGCAGCCGGCCGCGCAGGCCAGCTGCGAGCGCGGGAAAGCCGCTAAGGAAAGAAGTATTCCGCATTGCAGGGAGAGGAAGTAGTTAGGGCCAGTAGCTGGGCTTGACCGATGTGCCCCGCGTGCGACAGTCGATGCAGTCACGCGACTTAGCTGTGTAGCCAGTAATGTTGCCAAGCTTGTTGTAGAGCGGCTCAATGGGCAGGTAGTTGCCGCCGTTGCCAAAATACGACTGTAGGGCCTGGAGCGGGTACTTCACGGGCGGGTTAATCAAGGATACCGTATCGGGGGGCACGCAGGCTTCGTAGCCGGTGAGCGGAACCCAGATGCGGGGCAACTGGTTGCGGGCCACGAAAATACGCTGCTCCACCACCGAGTGGGCACCCACGAAGCCCAGGGCCAGCTCGGCGGGGGCGTTGAGGCAGCGCACGTTGCCGGTGAGGCGGGCGGGCTGGGGGTCGAAGAGCGAGCCGATGCTTTCCGTGTTTTTGCGCAGCAGCTCCCAGTAGTCGAACTCGTCTTTGGTGAGGGCCTGCTGTTGCACTAAAATACTGTAGCGGGTATAGAGGCGCTCGGAATTGGCCGGCACTACGCGCAGCAGGCGCTCGGCCACCACGTCCTGGCTCAGCGTGGTGGTGTTGCCCAGCAGCAGGGAGGTAGAGGGAGCCGAGGCCCAACATTTGTCGGGAAAGGGCACACTAATGTCGGGCAGTGGCAGCGTGTTCAGCTTGTATTCGACCTGGGGCACGTAGACGGGGGTTATTTCCCAGGTTTCGGTATAGTCCCAGCGGTAGTAGCGGGTGGCATTGGCCGGGTCGTGGGTGCTGAGACGGATGTTGAGGCCGCTGGCTTCGGCCTGCCAGCTCACCGCATCGATGGGCGGGGTGGTTTTAACGGGCACGAAGTCGGAGGCATACTCTTTGCCGCCGAGCGTGTTCAGGTGCAGGCGGTAGCGGCGGGCGGGGTTGAGGGTCAGGGCGGGCGAGGAGTAGGTGCCGGCCGGGGCCTCGCGCAACAGCGTGGCCGTGCCGCCTTCCTCTTCCAGGTACACGCTGGCGCGGGTTTCCACGGGCGAGGCGGTTTTGGCCCCCACGGCGTAGGTGCGCGCGAGCTTGATGGTGGTGCTGCCCTGGGCGTTGAGGAAGCCGTCGACCACCAGATAGGCCGGGGGCGCTTTGATGACGTCGGGCAGGTACGAGTCGGTGCAGGCCGGCAGCAGCGCCAGCACTAGCGCCCAGCGCCAGAAGCGAACAGTTGCTGTGAGGAAAGCGCGCATCGGGCTAAAATTTAAAATTGTAAGTGACCGTCGGAATCGGCTCGCCGAAAATCGCCAGCTGGTAGCCCTTGATTTGCCCATCCACCGACTTGAAGTAGATGGAATAGGGGTTGCGGCGGCCGGTGACGTTGTACACGCCCACCGTCCAGGAGCTGTGGGCTAGCTTCTTCACCTTGTGGCCGCCCTCAATGTTCAGCGACAGGTCGAGGCGCAGGTAATCGGGCACGCGGTAGGCGTTGCGGTCCGAGTAAAACACGCGCAGCGAGTTGTTCAGGTAGTACTTCGAGAGCGGCAGGGTAATGGGCCGGCCGGTGCTGTAGGTAAAGTTCATCGACGTGCTGAAGCGGTGGCTGAAGCGGTAGTTGCCCACCAGCGTAAAATCGTGGGGCTTGTCGACGTTGCTGGGGTAGTAGGTGCCGCCGTTCACCATGTCGGCGGTGGTGGCGGCGTTCACCTGCACCAGCGAGCGGGAGTAGGTGTAGCCCACCCAGCCATTGAGCTTGCCCGTGAGCTTCTTCACGAATACTTCGACCCCGTAGGCCCGGCCCATCGCATTGATAATGTCGGTTTCGATGTGGTGGTTGAGCACCAGCGTCGCCCCGCTCTTGTAGTCCACAAAATCCTTAATCGACTTGTAATACGCCTCCACCGACGTCTCAATCGTGTTCGACTTGAAGTTGCGGTAGTAGCCCACCGAGTACTGGTCGCCCAGCTGCGGCCGGATGTTGTTGTCGCTCAGCTTCCACACGTCGGTGGGCGACACCGATGCGGTGTTCGTGAGCTGGTGGATGTACTGCCGGGTGCGGGTGTAGCTGGCTTTCACCGATGAGTTTTCCGACAGCGAGTAGCGCAGCGAGGCCCGGTACTCGGGACCCTGGTAGTGGGCCAGCACCTGGTTGTTGGCGTAGTGCAGGGTATCGGTGATGGTGGATTCCGAGCGCGGCTGGTCGGCCGCGTACTGGTACACCGCGCGCGGCCCCAGCGCCTGGAAGAAGGAATAGCGCAGCCCCAGCGACAGCGAGAAGCGCGGCGTGATATCGAACCGGTCCGACGCATACAGGGCGCTTTCCAGGGCCCGCTCCGTGCCCAGCACGTTGGGCACGAGCAGCGACTTGTCGCCCACCGGCGTGAAGCTGCCCGGCGCAATGTTGTAGAGCTGCGAGCTGCTGCCGAAGTCGATGGTATGCCGCGAATTGGGGTAGTAGCTGAAATCGGCCCGCAGTCCGCCCTGCCCGATGGCATATTGAAGCAGCGAGGCCGAAAGCGGGTTTTTGGTGGAGGTAACGTCGTAGGCGTAGTGGCTGTAGGTGCCCGTGAGCACCCCAAACAGCTGGTTGCTGAAGGTGTGCCGCCACTTCAGGCTGGCCGCCTGGTTTACGTAGTGGTAGGTGGTGTCGGTGGCCAGCCGAAACCGGTCGGAGCTGATGTAGCCCGTGGCATACACCGAATTTTTCTCGTTGATTTCGTGGCTGATGTGCGCCGACAGGTCGGAGAAAGCCGCCGAGCTGCGCGAAAAATTATTGTCCGGCAGCAGCCGCAGCAGCCAGTCGGAGTAGCTGGCCCGCCCACTGATGATAAACGAGCTTTTCTCCTTCAGTAGCGGCCCTTCCAGGGTGAGGCGGCTGGTGAGCGGCCCGATGCCGCCCGAGGCACCGAACTTCTTCTTGTTGCCTTCGCGGGTCGTAATGTCGAGCACCGACGACAGCCGCCCGCCATACTTGGCCGGGATGGCGCTCTTGTACAGCTCCACGCCCTGCAGAATATCGGGGTTGAAGGCCGAGAAAAAACCGAACAGGTGCGAGGGGTTGTAAATGGTCGCGTCGTTGAACAGAATCAGGTTCTGGTCAGTGGCCCCGCCACGCACGTTCAGGCCGGTGCTGCTTTCGCCCACCGATTTCACGCCCGGCAGCGTCAGAAT
>JALYUI010000332.1 GCA_030853845.1 Bacteroidota bacterium
CCTTTGAGTTGTTCAACGTCTATTTTGTTGCAACCTGACGTCTATTCTGTTGCAGCCTGTGCCCTGGGGATTTTGGAAATCAACTAGTTACATTAGCAGTAATACTATAATACTAGTAATAATTAAAAAAAAGCTAGCTTTTATATGAACGTCTTTTTTGTTGCAACCTGAGTTAGCTTTTAAGCACAAGATGGCACAAACGCCATAAAAAAACTTGCGGTTTATACTTTTTTGTACTATTAGTTATTATCTGCTGGACTTGTGGGTTTTCTTCCGTACTGCCTCTAGCTGCTCGGGGGGCAGCGCCCGTTGGGCACTGGGCAATTCCTGCAGTGCTGCCCGCAGGGCATTATTGACAAACTTGCGAATTTCGAATCCAGGTTCCCAGAACTCGGCTTGCTTCAGGTGCAGATACACCTGGTCATGGATGTACGAGCCAAAGGGTATCCAGCGCTCACCAACCGGGACTGTAGAGTCCGGTGCTACAAGTGGCTCCTCCCCTCCCCTGCTGAGTTCAGGGGTCGCGTTTGTTATCGGTGCCGCCGGCAGGGATTCGCCGGAGCGGGTACCGTACAATTTACGGTCGTTCTCAGCCTGGATTCGCTGCTGTTCCTCCGGAGTCAGCACGGGCTTGGCTTGCTCACGCAGCAGCGTGGTCAGGGGCGGGCGTTTGGAGGTATTGCTCACAGTCGGGCGAGGATTTCACGGGTTAGGGCTTCGTAATCCTGGGCACCATTGCTGGCCGGTGCCCACCGGTAAATGCTTTCTTGTTGAATCTGGGCTTCCGCCAACGACACATTTTCCCTGATGGTGGTTTCGAGTACCAGTTCTTGGTCGGCGTAGCGTTCCCCAATCAGCTCAACTATCTCGTGGTGCAGGCGCCGACGGTACTTGGTTGAGTACTTGGTGAAGAACAACCCGCCGATGCCCAGCTGAGGATTAAAATGCTCGCTGACGCGCGTGCACGCTTCGAGCAGATTCGTAAGACCCGTGTAGCCGTAGAACTCGGGCTGACACGGAATGAATACCCGGTCGCTGGCTACCAGTGCCGCATAGGTCAGGGCGGAGAGGCGCGGCGGAGTATCGATGAGGCAGAAGTCGTATTGGTCCCGCACCGGGGCCAGATTGGTGCGCAGAATGTGCTCATAGCCGAACTGCTGGGCGAGCACTTTTTCTAAAAAGTCTAACTCGGGAGTAGCTGCTACCAGACTTAGATTTTTGTCAACCTCTTTAATTATCACTTCTTCCAGACTAGCCTTCTTGCTCAGGACTAATCCCAGGTCAGGGTACTCCGCCGGCAACTTGAGTGACTGCGTGAGGTTGCACTGCGCATCGCAATCGACTAACAGCACTTTGTGCCCATCACGGCCTAGGGTCTGGGCCACATTGAGGGTGGAAGTAGTCTTGCCTACTCCCCCCTTATGGTTGGCAAACGTGATAATTTTCATGGCCGGTTTCTTCCTTGTGAAGCACAATGTTACGCATAAACTCGGCAAGTCAGGCTTATTAAAATTATCAAATAAACCCTGATTGCTCAATAAGCTGAGTTTATTAGTTTAACTGTTTTACTCTTGCTTACTCAACTTATTCAACTTGCCAAATAATCTATTTTCGCAATAGTTGTTGATTATCAGTAAACAAGCAGCCATTATTAGTGCAGCTTACTGGATAAGTTCAGTTTGCTTGAAAAACAAAACTTATCCAATAAGTTGAAATTATTGAGCAACTTCAGCTTATTGAACTTATCATAAAGGGTATGGTTAGCCAACGTTGGGAGGTGATTCAAGCCGTGAAGCGTGCTACTGGCAAACAAAAACCGGTTGCGCAGGTGTCCAAGGACAAGTTCCCAATCAAAGCTACATTCGGATGGAAACTAACGTGACATGGGTTAGTTAAGCGGCGGCACGTTTATCGCAGCGGGGGGGAATGATGCAGGTTGGCACAGCATTCAACCTGATTCCAGGTTTCAGCGCTGGTTTCGTCAGGCGGAATGGCGAGAAGATGATTTTTTGCCGGGAATCACAACCTGAGCATTGCTTTCCCGGATTTGGGCATGCAAGGAGTCGGCATGGTAGGCCCGGTCAGTGCCGCGCGCAAGTCCGAGGCCAGCAGGGGTGGCACCTGCGGGCAATTACCGGCTTGGTCGAGCGCCCAAACCCGCGGTGCCAGGGGCCAAATCGCTCGGGCCGCTCGTGCCAGGGAACCCCGCAACGCATAAAACAGGCGCATATCTTTCGCCGTTATGCCCGGCAGGTGCGCTCGACCGGGCATAACGGCGATAATCCTATCCAGTGGGCATCAGCCAACACACTGCGGTCGGCTTTCAAGCCTGACAATGCGCTTGATGGAGAACTCGCCCCAGTAGCGCTGGCCGGGCTTTCGTTTCCGGGATTAAAACCGTAGGTTCAGGCCGCCGCCGCCGCCGAAGCGGTTTTCGTAGCTGCCCATCAGCGAGAGGTTGCGCGAGAGCAGGTATTCGGCCCCGGTGCGCCACACGATTTCTTTGGCAAAGCGGCGGTTGTTGTCGAACGTATTCACCCAGCCAAAGTCAGCCTGGTACTCGTAGTAGCCGGACACGAGCAGGCGCGGCAGTACCATAATGGTCCGGCCCAGGCTCAGGCGGGGGCGCAGCTGGTTAT
>JALYUI010000274.1 GCA_030853845.1 Bacteroidota bacterium
CCGGCGGGCGTGGCCCTCCAGCACCTGCCCGTGGGCCGGTTGGTGCCGTACGCGGAGCCCTTGCTGGTGCATCTGCAGGACCTGAATTGGTGCGCCGCGCCCTATGTGGCAAAAATACTGGTGGCCATGGGCGCCCCGGCGGTCCCGGCCCTGCGCCGGGTGTTTGCGACGGACCCCCACGACGGCATCTGGATTATGAACCTCATCTACAACGTCGTCCAGCGGTGGGAGGCGCCGGTGGCCCGATTGCTCGAAGCGGAACTCATCGGCTACGTGCGCTACGCGGCCCCCGAAGGCGAATCCATCGCGGCCTTGGAGGCCTTGCAACGGCTGTTGCCGGCTGGGGAACACCGGCAGCTTTACGACTTCTTGCGCGGGGTGTACGGGCACGATGCCGCCTTGCTGGGTGAACTACGGGACACCTTTGACTACGAATGACCACCGTTATCCTGAACTTGAAACACAGAAAAATAATGAAATCCCTTTTCTCAATTCTTTTTCTTGCCGTCATGACCGTATTTTTCTGGTCATGTAATGAACACCGTGAAAGCACTGCTGGCACTGCTACAGCAGGCTCTGACCGTATTCAACCTACTCACAAGCCGACGGACTCCTTGAGTTCGACGGTTCTTCACCTATTGGATGCGTCTGCCAAAGATTTTCATGAACACCAACCACCGGTTCCTGTCCGTTTTCGCGATGTTCAATTCAAATACTTTCGCGGGAATAATTACTTAATCTGCGGCGAGTTTTTGGCTCAGGCCAAGCAAGACAAGCAAGAATGGACACCCTTTGCCACCATTAAAACATCGGGCTATGAGCAATGGATTGGTTTGAATGCATTGCCCTATTGTCAAGATTCTAAAGCAATACCTTACCAGGGAGCCGATTTGTCATCCGCACTAAAAAGCCGATTTGACGGTCTCCAAAATGTGCCCAGGTAAATTGTAAATCGGCTAGTGAATAAAAGGACATTAAATGAGGTGGTCCAGTTGGGCTGGACAGTTTAGGGCGGCAGTAAGAATAAGTTGACAAGTGGCATACGGCGTCTGAAACTCAATTGGGGTGGAGCCGGTCGTGTGCGGTCGACCGCTTGATGGACGAACGGGCCTACGCCAACCGCCGAGCGCTGGTGTGACGGCCCATTCAGCTGTTCAGCGCTACCTATGCGTTTTTACCCTCCTTTCCCCAAACGGCGCGCGTTTACCTTCGGACCGTTTTGCTGAACGTAAAAACGAGTATAATGACGTGGCACCCGGCCTGAAGTGGCCACCGCACGGGCTTTGCCGTTTAGTCGGCCTGGAAAGTCAAATCGGCGAAGTCTGAGGAATTGGTTTCCTGGTAACGCAAGCGCAAGGTCGACGGCGACAGCTCGCGAACGGTTAGTGTGCTGGCCAGCAAGTAGGGCAAATAGGGGACCGACCCGGTCAATTGCGTTTCCCCCGCCGCCCACTGCCATTGCCCCGTCTGCTGTTGCGGGTCGGTCGCAGCGCAGCGGCTTGCCCCCTCGTCGGTGACGAGCCGGTGGTCGGGGTAAAACTGGAGGCGGTTGTCGCTGCTGCAAGAAGGAATGTCGGCGTAATGGTCCGTCGTTCGCCCCCCCGTGGTGGTCGTCAGGGCGACCACGTGCCATGGGTACGCCGTCAGTAAGGCGGTGGGCGTGGAAGGGGACGGGCCGGTTTTTTTACAGGCTCCCAAGGCGAACAGCAACAACAAAAACAGGACTGGTGACCGCATGATGGCAACGAAAGGTTAAAAACGCATTTGCAGGCAAGATAGGGGCGGCGACCTGCACTAAACAAGCCGGCAGGCACAAGTGGCAAACCAGTGTAGAATTGACGATTAGAAAGCTCCTTTCGCTAAACGTTACGAGCAACAGCCTAAAATCAGCTGGCACGGGAGCTTCTTCAAGGCGGGATAGTTTGAGAAACTCGTCTACGAATCAACGTTTACAAAACACACCACTCAGATGCGTTTCTTAAACTCCGATAATACCTAACAAAAAAGCCTCGCCAGCTACTGGCGAGGCTTTTTACTGCTCCGTTTTGTGGGGCTATACGTCGGGCTGGCGGGGGACTGCCTGGCCGCCGTGGATGCGGGCCACGACGCTGGCCACGGCCTGTTCGTAGGCGGCCGCGCTGGCGAAGACTTCGGCCGGGAAAGCTGCTTCGGCGGCGCGGGCGGGCTTTTTGGCGCGGGCCGGGCGGGTTTTGCTGCTGGAAACCGCCTGGCTGCGTTTGGCTACCGAGGCCGTCGATTTGCGAAGTTGAGCCATGAGTGAAAAGCGTTAGGTGGCGAAAAGGGCGCGGTATTGCTGTTTGTTGCTGGCGTAGCAGGTGATGACCACGCAACGCGGCGGACGCTGGTCCAGTTCAGGAACAAGATACGCATAGGTTTCATACACCTTGCCCGCGCGGCCGGTCAGGCAAACGTGCAGAAAGGGGCGGGAATCATCGGGGAGGGGCACAATGTAGCGGGCGCGGCGCAGCAGCTGCGCGATGGCCGTATGGTCGAGGCCGTGGTGAACACCGCTGCTTTGGTCGCGCAGAAAGTTTTTCAGCACGTGCGTGGCGGCGGCGGTGGTCCAGTAAATCTCGTACCGCTGGTTGTCGTGCGTCACGTAGGTGTTGAGGTGCATACCGGGAAAGAGAAGCGGGGAATGGACGAATGTAGCGGGAACCCCCACCAATCGCAAGCCACCGAAAGCACTCCCTGTTTCTTGTGGTGCGTTCGCCTCATCGCCCTGCTGCGGCGGAACGGCAACCTCATCAAGCCGCTGCGCCCCTACAAGAACTCGCCCACCAAGCACGCGGTGTGGCTGCGCTTCCTGGGCTATACCCGCCTCATCGTGCTGGGCCAGGGCGGTCCGTCCGCCACCCCGCCCGCCCAGCCCCAGGCG
>JALYUI010000276.1 GCA_030853845.1 Bacteroidota bacterium
GCCTGGCGCAGCTCCGAGCGCAGGCGCACGGCCAGCGCGGCGCGCTCGGCGGGGGTGCGCACGAGGGCCAGGGCTTTTTCGCAGACTCGGATGGTGGAAGCCAGGTAGGGGTCGTGGCGGCGGTAGGCGCGGGCGCTCATGCTGCGCGGGTGTTTGCGCTTGCGGGTAGTTATTTCATCGAGGTAAAGAAACTGCCACTCGCGGCTGGCCCGCACCCAGAAATCGAAGTCCTCGTAGGCCAGGGTTTCGTCGTAGCCGCCCAGGCTTTCGAGGCAGGCGCGGCGCATCATCATGGTAGGCGTGCTGATGAAGTAGCGGCGCAGCACCTCGGCCAGCAGCCAGCCGCTGGCGGGCACGGGGCGCAGGTTTCCCCGGCTGTCAGGCTGGTGGTGCAGGCCCAGCGAGTGGCCGGCCTCGTCAATCAGCTCGGCGTTGGAATACACCATGCCCACGCTGGCCTCGGCCCGCTGAAAGGCGGCCACCTGGGCGGCCACACGGCCGGGCAGCAGCACGTCGTCGGTAGCAAAGTCGATAATGAACGCGCCCTGGCTCGCGCGCAAAGCCAGGTTGAAGGCGCGGCAGTTGCCCACGTTTTCGGGCAGCAGGCGCAGCTGCCAGCCGGGGTTGCTGGCGGCGTACTCGCGCAGCAGGACCGGGCTGTTGTCGGTGCTGGCATCATCCACGAGCCAGACTTCCAGGGCCGGGTAGGTCTGGGCCACGATAGAATCGAGGGCCTCGCGCAGAAACGGCGCGTGGTTGTGGCACAGCGCCACGATGGTGACGAGGGGTAGCCCCGCGCCTACTGAAGCTGGCGGATGGAAGAAGGAGGAATCGGGCATGGCGCAAGAGGCGCAAGAGGCGCAAGAGGCGCAAATGAAACCTAGAAATCTTCCGTAGCAGCCGTTTCAGGGCGAAGGGGTAAAATATTCTATCCTGCGTGGCTGGCCAGCCGGCGTGTACGTGGTGAGCCTGTACGTGGATGGGCTGCCGGCAAAATCGACCAAGCTCCTTGTACAATGAAAGCGCTACAACAGTTATCGACCATACTGGCCTGTCTATTAGCGGCCAGGGTAGTGGCGGTGGCCCAGCCTACCCGCGTGTGGCAACGCACCTACCATTACCCCTACTACGCCGGAGAATCCCTCTTTCGGCTCTCCGCAACCCGCCTGTTGGGGGTAGGAGCTTCACAGCAGGGGCTAAGCGACACCCTTGATTTTGCGGCCCGGCTGTGGTTCTACAACAATCAGGGGGATACCCTCCGAACAATTTCGCACCGGCGCAGTCGGAGTATTGGTTCCCAACAATTGTTTCCTCCCATCCCGCGCTATGAAAGTATGGTTCCGACCCGAAATGGCGAATTTCTGATTAGTGGAAACCAAACCAGCGGGACGGTCAACGCCATTGTGACTCCGGCGACAAGTTTTCTGGTAAGGCTGGACTCGCTGGGGAATATCCGCTGGACGCGGGATTTCACGTTTAGCGGACAGCCTGCTGCCGGACGCCTGATTGGTTTGCCCGGCGATGGGTCGATTACTGTCGGGGCTATCGTGCGGCAGGTATCAGGGCCGATTTTCGCGTCGGTGGCCGTCGCTACCCAATTCGATTCCCTGGGCCGCGTGGGCTGGCAGCGCATAATTGGCCGTTCGTACTCCAGTATCAATCAGCTAGCAACCTTGCCCGACGGTACCTACGTGCTGGCTGGCTCTGAGGAACGGGTGATGCCCGGCACGAATACCGTGCGGGCCGATGCGTGGCTGCTGCGGCTAACTGCGAGTGGCGATACGCTCGGCGGCCGATATTTTGGTACGGCGGCTCAATTCGATGAGTGGCGGGACGTGCGCGCAACTCCTCACAACGGACTGCTGTTGACCGGTATCGTGGGTACAGGGGGAACTCAGGAACAGGGCTGGCTTATGCAGCTCGACAATTTGGGACGGGTACAGTGGCAGCAGCGAGTGCCGGCTACGTTTGGGGCTTCCACGCCCAGCTATCTGTTCTTCCACGGGCGTCCGCTGCAAAACGGCGACGTGCTGGTGAGCGGCTACCGCCTGGTACCCGGCTCAGCGTCCACGCCGCAGGATGCTTATCAGGCCGTGTACCGGCCCAATGCCACGGGCGGGGCCACCGCCGTTTGGGAGCGGATTACTCCCCTAAGTGCCAATGAGCCGTTCACGGGCAGCCTCGACTTGAGCGCAGCTGGCGAGTTAACAATTACCGGCTATGCCAACAACGCTAGTGGTACCATTCCGCCACAGTCCTTATCGCACCTGCGCCTTCAACTCACCGAGCGGCCCTACGTGCCCAACCTGTGCCAGACCCCGCCGCAGGCCCTGCTCGGCTTTGCCCTCACGACCGGCGGCGACAGCCTGCGCTTCATCAGCCTCTCCAGCCCCGGCCCGGCCTACGCCGAGCTGCTGCGCTGGCGCTGGGACTTCGGCGACGGCACCCGCTACGACGGCCCCGCGCCCCCGCCCCACCGCTACGCCCCCGGCAGCCCCGCCGCCACCGCCGTGCACCTGACCATTACCAACAACCTGGGCTGCACCAGCACCACGGTGGTGTATCCGTTGGCGTTGGCCACGGCGGCCGCGCGCGCGCTACAAGCCCGGCTGGAGGTATTTCCCAACCCGGCCACCGGCCACGCCACGGTGCGCCTGCCCGGCCTGCCCCCGCAGCCCGCCGTAGCCGCCGAGCTGCGCAACACCCTGGGCCAAACCGTGCGCACACTGCGCTGGCCCGCCACTGCCCTGGCCCAGGGCCAGCCGCTGGACCTGGCCGGCCTGCCCCCCGGCGTGTACGTGCTGCACCTGCACCCCCGCGAGGGAGCTCTGGTGAAACGAGTGGTCGTGAACTGAACCACCGAGTCCGGCTGAGCTAGCCAACGTCTGGTTTTCGCAGGAAGAAGCCGCAAGCCGCCAGCAGCAGCCCGTAGCGGGCCGCGTGGGCCAGCACGGCTCCTTCTAAACCGTAGCGCGGCAGCAGCCCCGCCAGCAACGCCGCAAACACCGCCGCCGAGCCCGCCTGCACTGCGATGTACGGCCCGGTGCGAGCCCGCGCCGTGAGCTGGAAGATGAAAATCCAGCTCAAAAACTTGGCCCAGTCGCCGAGCAGCTGCGGGGCCAGGAACTCGCGGGCCGCCAGCAGGCGCGGGCTGAAGAGTAGCGGCAGCAGCCAGTCGCGACCCAGATACAGCAGCCCCAGCCCGCCGGCCAGTACGGGGGCCAGCAGCGCTAGCACCTCGCGCAGGTAGCGCCGGGCAGCCACCGGCTGCCCGGCCAGCGCTGCCAGGCGCGGGTAGAACACGCTGCTCATCACCGCCCCAAACACCATCGTATAGTTGTCGGAGAGTTTGGCCACAACCTGCCACAAATCGGTGCGGGCGGGGCCGTAGGTGGCCAGCAGGTAATCGCGCAGCACGAAGTCGACGGCCTTGCCGAAGAGCAGGGTGCTCACCGCCATCAGTAGAAACTGGCTGAGCCGGCGCAATGCCAGCCGGCTGACGCGCCCCGGCCCCGGCCACGGCCCCAGCACGCCCGCCCGGCGCGCCAGTAGCAGGGCCGGCAGCAGCGTCAGGCCCTGGCCCAGCAGGTAGGCCAACAGTACCACCCGCAACGGCAGCCCCGCCAGCAGCGTGCCCGCCACGGCGGCAGTGCCCAGCGCGGCCAGCGCCACCGTCAGGCCCACGTAGGCCCGCAGGCGGCCGGCCGC
>JALYUI010000286.1 GCA_030853845.1 Bacteroidota bacterium
GCCATTGTCTTTGGCGTACCACGCATTCATCTGTTTCACCACTTCGTTGGTATGCAGGGACTTGTCACTGTGCAGCTGAATGCTTATTACCTGCGCCTCGGCCGGGCGGGGGCCCCAGGAGCTGAGCTCGGTGCCCGTGGCAGCATCGCGGCGGATAAGCTTGGGAATGCTGTTTTTTCCGTTGGTCTGGTGGGCGGCCATCAGGTCGGGGTGTTCGGAGCGGAGCACGACGTGCAGAGACACGCGGCCGGCGCTTTCGGCGGCCAGGTGCGCCAGCACGGGCAGCGAGTGGGCGGTGTCGCCGCACCAGGCTTCGCCCAGCACCAGCCACTGCTCGGGGCGGGGCAGCTGGCGCAGCTTTTCGACCAGCGCCGGCAGCAGGGGCCGGGCGTAGCCGTTGGCGAGGTGCGCCTGGTTCTGGTCGGTGTAGCGGATGAGGCCCGGCGACTGCTCGGGGCCCGTGGTGTGGTGGCCGGCCGCCAGCGTGGCTACCAGCGCGCGGAATTCGGGGTAGGTATAGGCCGGCGTGGGCACGGCAATGGTAGTTTTAGGGTCGGACATGGAGGGGGCGAAGTGAGAATTTTGAAGTTATACGCAACTTCGGGCAACTCAAACGTTGCCGCTGCCGCTACAACCGTGCCTGCACCCGGTGGTTCAGGTTGCGCCGCGGTGGGTTATTTCTTTACCTTGCAGCCTTGCTCCGCATCACATCCCCATTCTGTTCCTCATGCTTTCCCAACAATTCCTCCGTTCGCTGGCCGTAGCCGGCGCGTTGCTCGCCACCGCCACCGCCTGTAGCACGGGCACCAAAGAAGGCGACACCAACGTCGAGCGCGGCTATAACAAAAAAGGCCCCGCTGCCGGCCAGGACGGCGTGGCCGGGGGCGACTCCGTAACGGCCGGCCTCGCCCGCGACACCGTTAAGCGCACGACCGGCAAAGACCTATATAAGGCCGCCGGCAATGCCAAAGACCGCAACCACGACGGCCTGGCCGACTAGCTGGCCGCAGTTGCCTAAACCCAAAAAAAACCCGGCCAACTGGCCGGGTTTTTTGGGTTTAGTGAAGACGGGCTAAGCGGCCGTTTTCTCCTCCTTCACGGCTAGCTGCCCGCAGGCGGCGTCAATGTCTTTGCCGCGCGAGCGGCGGATGTTGGTTTGCACGCCGCGGTCGGCCAGGAACTTGTGGAAGGCGGTGATTTTATCGGCCTCTGCGTTCTGGTAGCTAGCGTTTTCGATGGGGTTGTACTCAATCAGGTTGATTTTGCAGGGCAGCCACTTGCTGATTTTCAGCAGCTCGGCCGCGTCGTCGAGCCCGTCGTTGAAGCCGTCGAATACGATGTACTCGTAGGTGACTTTGCGGCCGGTTTTCTGGTGGTAGTACTGCAAGGCTTCCTTGAGCGCGGCCAGCGAGTTGGCCTCGTTGATGGGCATTATTTCATTGCGCTTGGCGTCCGTTGGGGCGTGCAGCGAGAGGGCCAGGTTGGCCTTCACATCATCATCGGCCAGCTTTTTAATCATTTTGGCAATGCCGGCCGTGCTGATGGTGATGCGGCGCGGGGCCATATTCAGGCCATCGGCCGCCGTGATGCGGCGCACGCTTTCTACCACGTTGGCGTAGTTGAGCAGCGGCTCGCCCATGCCCATGTACACGATGTTGGTGAGCGGGGTGCCATACTGGCTTTCGCACTGCTCCTTGATGCGCACCACCTGGTCGTAAATCTCGGCCGCGTCGAGGTTGCGCTTGCGGTCCATATAGCCGGTGGCGCAGAACTTACACGTCAGCGAGCAGCCCACCTGGCTCGAAATGCAGGCCGTCATACGGGTATCGTGCGGAATGAGCACGCCTTCCACCACATTGCCATCGTAGAGTCGGAAGGCCGATTTGATGGTGCCGTCGCTGCTGAGCTGCTGGTTCTGCACCGTCACGCCGTTGATGACGAAGTGCTGGTCGAGCAGCGCGCGGGTGGCCACCGAGATGTTGTTCATCTCCTCGAACGTGGCGGCGGTGTTCTTCCACAGCCACTCCGTTACCTGCTTGGCGCGGAAAGGCTTCTCGCCGTGCTCCACCATAAAGGTCTTCAGCTCGTCGGGCGAGGTTTTGCGGATGTCACGCTTTTTAATAACGGGGAGGAGGGGCAGTTCGAGCAGCATAGTGCAAAGATACAAGCCGACAGGGCGTTGGGTTCCCGCTGGCAGTTTTGCCTTGCTACTACTTACCCGTAGCCGGAGGCAGTAGGAAGCTGACCGGCAGCGTGAAGCTATAATATACCGCCCGGCCGTGCTGCCGAGCCGGTACCAGACGCGGCAAACGCTGCACCGCAGCCAGGGCGGCAGAGTCGCAATCGGCGCGTAGGCCCCGCGTGACTTTTGTGTCCGTAACAAATCCGTCGGGGGCAACGGTCAGGGCCACGAATACCTTGCCGGCGAGGCCGTCGCGCAGGGCGCGCGGCGGATAAGCAACCTGCTGCTGCACTGCGGCCAGGATACTGGTGGTACGGCCTTTGCCGGGCAGCATGGGCAGCTGTTCTACGTAGGTGTATACCGCTGCGGGTGCCGGCGCCTGTTGGCCTGCCGCCGCAAAAGCCACGGTCAGGAGCAGGCCGCTCAGCAAGGCGCGTGCGGGAACGCACCAGAAAGGAAAAGTTGGTAGAGACATGGGCCAAAGGAAAGCAACAAATAATTACCCCACCTGCGCCGCCAGTTCCGCCGGCAGCAGGCGTAGCTTGTGGGTGTTGTAGTCGAAGCAGAGCATGCCGGTTTTAGCGCGGGCGATTTCCTTGCCGGCCTGGTTGTGCACGTGGTACACCACGTCGAAGCCGTACTTGTTGCGGTCGGTACCGGCCATCTGCACGCGCAGCACGTCGCCGTGGAAGGCCTCGCCCTTATACTCCACGGCCACATCGACCATGATGAGGCCGAGCTTGGTGACGGCATCATAGTCATTGGGCACGCCGATGGCGCGCAGGAAATGCACCCGCGCTTCGTGCAGCAGGCCCAGCATGGCATCGTTGCCCACGTGCCCGCCGTAGTTGAGGTCGGTGATGCGCACCGGGATTTCGGTGGTGAAGGAGAAGGTATCGGGCAGGGCTACTTTTACGCGGGGCATTTTATCAATGAAGAATGAGGAATGAAGAATGAGGGATTCTCCGACGGGCCAAAGGTAGAAGTGCGCCGCACGGCCGACGGCTCGGCCACGCTCTACGTGCCGGCGCTCGACGAGCATTACCATTCCCGGCACGGCGCGCGACAGGAGTCGGCGCACGTTTTCATCGGGGCCGGCCTGGTGCCGCTGCTCGATGCCGGCCTGGGTGGCCCCTGCCGCCGCCCGCTGCGCCTGCTCGAAGTGGGCCTGGGCACGGGCCTCAATGCCCTGCTCACCCTGCACCGCGCCCGGCAGGCCGGCGCGGCCGTGGCCTACGACGGCCTCGAAACCCTGCCGCTGCCCACTGCGGTGGTAGCCGCGCTGGCTCCCGAGTGGGCCGCTCCGCCCGATGCGTCCGGCCACCTGTTCGAAGCGCTGCACGCCGCGCCGTGGGGCGTCATGCACCCGCTGGCCCCCGGCTTTTTCCTCACCAAGCTGCCCGAGCCGCTGGAAGCCGCCACCCTGCCCGCCAGCTATTACGACCTCATTTACTTCGATGCCTTCGCCCCCGAAAAACAGCCCGAGCTGTGGACGGAAGCCATTTTCGGGAAGCTCTACGCCGCCGCCGCGCCCGGCGCGGTGCTGGTGAGCTACTGCGCGCAGGGCCAGTTCCGCCGCAACCTGCGCGCCGTCGGCTGGCGCACCGAAAAGCTTCCCGGCCCGCCCGGCAAGCGCGAGATGACGCGGGCCGGGAAAACCGGGTAGGAGGATGTGGGGGTAGGAGTTATCAGTATACCTTCGTGTCGGCCGGTTCTGGTCCAGCATTCCTCACTTTCCCTTCTGCCCAACACAACGCCCACCACCACACCCTGCTACCCTCCTACCCTAAAAAGACTTGTCCCGAAAATTTCTCGATACCGAAAGCCCCGGCTGGGTGAGCGATGGCCTCATCAGCGAGGCGCAGCGGCGGCAGCTGCTGGCCCGCTACCCGCAGGAGGCCCCGGCCCTGGGGCTGCTCCCGATACTGGGCAGCGTGCTGGTGGGCCTGAGCGGGCTGAGCGTGGTGGCCGCCAACTGGCAGGGCCTGCCCGCTGCCCTGCGGCTGGCCCTGCTGCTGGGAAGCCTGCTGGGCAGCTACGGCGCGGGCAGCTACTTCCTGCGGCGCGGCAACCCCGACCTGGGCCACGGCCTCATCGGGCTGGGGCTGCTGCTGTTCGGGGCCAGCATCATTCTCACCAGTCAGCTCTACCAGCTGGTGGGCTACGATGCCAGCGGCCTGCTGGCCTGGGTGGTGGCCGGCGTAGCCTTGTGCTACCTCTACGGCTCGCGCCTGCTGGTGCTGCTCACGGTGCTGATTGGGGCTGCCGTGCAAACCTACTGCGCCGAGGCCTTGGGCATTTTCAGCTACGCCACGGCCGTGCTGGTGGCGCTGGGCGTGGGCTACTACTGGTGGCACCGGCCCGATAGCGTGACGAGCACCGTGCTGGCCGCCGGGCTGCTGTGGCAGGCGGGCCTGCTGATTGTGGTGCTGCACGCCAAGATTACCTGGTTTTTCGTGCCGGCCATGGCTATTTACGCGGCCGGCGACTGGCAGCCGCGCCGCGCCGGCGGGCGGGCCTTGCAGGGGCCGCCGCTGGTGGCTGCCTACCTGTTTATGTTCGGGCTGGCCATTTTCGGCGAAACCGATGCTTATGCCAACATCCTGCGGCCGCCGCTGCTGCCGTACCTGGCGGCGATGGGGGCAGTGCTGGTGCTATCGATAGCCGGAAAGCGGGCGCGGAGCCGGCTGGCCTCGCTGCCCGACTGGCTGCTGCTGCTACCAGGCTTCTACCTGCCGGGCGGGCTGCCGCTGGCCGTGGCCACGCTGGTGGTGCTTTACGCCCACGCCGGCTCGGTGTTGGCTCGCGCCAACCGCGACCAGGACCCCGAGCAACTCACCATCGGGGCGGTGCTGTTTGTGGCGGCTACGGCCGTGGCCTACTTCAAGCTCACCTGGGGCTTCATGGATAAGTCGTTGTTTTTCTTGATTGGCGGCGTTTTGCTGCTGGCCCTGAGCTGGTACCTGCGCCGCCGCAATGCCCAGCTGCTGGCCACCGCCGGCCCGCCCGTGGCGCAGCAGGCCGGCACCCCGTCAGTGTCCGAAGCTGCACCCGCCGACACTTCCGCAGCGCCGGAATCAACTCATAACTCATAATTCAAAACTCATAATTATTGAATGACTGACCTGCTCGCCTGGTTTGCCGAGCCAGCCCGCCGCCGGCCGTTGCTGCGCCTGCTGGTAGCGGCGCAGGTGCTCTACGTGTTGGGTGTGGCCGGCGCGGGCTACGCCACCACGGCTTTGGGCCAGCAGGTAGTGCTGGCCACCACGCCCATCGACCCGCGCGATTTGCTCTACGGCGACTTTGTGCGCCTGAGCTACGCCATTGCTGCCCAGCCCCTTGCGCACTGGCACGGCCCCGAGCCACCAAAACGCCGCCAGGGCATATTTGTGCTGCTGGCCGCTGGCCCCGACAGCCTGAGCACCGCCGTGGGGGTATATGCGCAGGCCCCCCGGCCCGGCGTAGGCCAAGCGGTATTGCGCGGCTGGATAACCGATGTCTACCATAACTCGCTCAACCTGCGCTTCAACCTCGAGCGCTACTACGTGCCCGAGGGCAGCGGCCTGCGCCTCGAACGCGCCGGCCGCCTGCATCCGCTGCGGGTGCGCGTCAGCATCGCGCCCTGGGGGCAGGCCCGCATTACGAGCGTGGGGGCGGAGGCTCCGGCCCGGTAGAACGCAGAAAAGGCCGTCATGCTGAACATGACGGCCTTTTTTAGCTTATGCGCTTCGACGCGCGGCTATTGAATCCGGTACGTGACGGGCACCGTGAACGACACGCTCACGTCGCGGCCGTTCTGCTTGCCGGGAATGAAACGGGGCAGCGTTTTAATGGCGCGCATGGTTTCCTCGTCGAGGCCATAGCCCAGGCCCTTCACAATTTTCAAGTCCGTCACGTCGCCAAGCTGATTCACGGTGAAGCTCACGAAAACCCGGCCTTCCACCCCGTTGCGCAGCGCCTGCGACGGGTAGCGTACTACTTTCTGAATGGCGGCCACAATGCCCATCGTGCCGCCGCCAGTGGGCAGCTCGGGCATCTTCTCAACAGAAATATAAATCCTGTTCACCAGGTCGTCGGTGGGGGGGCTTGCGGGGCCAACTGGCACGTCATCGGGAATGGTCGCGGCGGCGTTAGGGTCGCCCTCAATGTTGCGCACGCCCGACTGCTTGTTTTCCAACTCCTGCTGATTGGGCACTTCGTCGGGCTTGGTCACCTTGTCATCTTTGGCCACCACCGGTATCAGGTTTTTCACGGTGGGGGTTGAGGGCGGCGGGGTACGTTGGGCGGCCGGCGGCGGGGTTGCGGGCGTCACAGCGGGTTGGGGCAGGTCGAAGATTTCGGGCTGAGCAAGCACGGGGCCGGTTTTCGATATTACCACGTCGCTCTTCAGCAGGTGGGCCAGCAGCGGAAACACCATCAGCAGGGCAAACAGGGCCGTGGCGATGATGAGCGCGCGCGTCATGTGGCGCTGGTAGCTGGCGCGGAGCTGGTAGGCCCCGTATTGGCGGTTGCGACCATCGAACACGATGTCGTCGAGGCTGGCCGTGGCCAGCTGGGCATTAGTCATCATAACCTAGTTGTTTTTAAGAAGGTTGAGGTCGTCCTGCGTGATTTTCACAAGGGCGTATTTCTGTTGGTGGCTAATGTTCATCTCATCCAGAATGTCCACCATATCCTGGTACTTGGCCTCGGGCGCGGCCTTGATGAGCACCACCAGCTGCCCGGGCCGCCGCTGCCGCGCCCGCAGCACCCGGCGGATGCCGTCGGGGCCAAAACTGGTGGTTTGCAGGGCGGCCGGCGGGCCTTCCTGCGCCGAATTCAGGCCGTTGAAGTAGTGCACCCGGTGGTTTTTACCGAGCAGAATCGTAAGCGACTCAGAGGCTTTCACCTTGGTCGGCTCGCGGCTCTTCACCGGCATGTTCAGCTCCATGGTGTAGGGCCGGGCGAAGGTGGTGGTGAGCATGAAGAAGGTGAGCAGCAGAAACGCCAGGTCCACCATGGGCGTCATGTCGATGCGGGTCGACATCTTCTTCGCTCGTCGTTTGCCGGACTTACTGTTGCCGGCGGCTTGCTGCTGGATTTCGGCCATGGGTTGCGCGGGATAAAAGGTGAGATTTATCCGGTCAACGCGCTGACTTGCCTTCTTATTGTGAGCTGTTTATGAATAAATTTTAATATTTTTCACTGCATACTAAATTTCATTTCGACACGTTTCTAAAAGTTTGCAGAAGCGAAATCAAAAACGGTCGTGCTTCGACAAGCGCAGCATGACCATTGCGGAAACTAATCCCTTCGTTCGCTCAGAACCGCCACACCCACTCCGGCGTGACCACGGCCGTGAGCGGCACGTCGGTGGGCAGCACGTCGGCAATGGGTGGGCCGGGCGGCTCATTCAGCAGGCTGAGGCCGATGAATTGGGTGCCCGGCCGGCACTGGGCCAGAAACCGGTCGTAGAAGCCGCCTCCGTAGCCCACGCGCTGGCCGGCGCTGTCTACGGCCAGCAGCGGCACCAGCACGGCATCGAAAGCGGCCGGCATTATCTCCGGCGCAGTCACGGGGTCGGGCACCGGCTCGGTGATGCCCCAGCGGTTCCGAATGAGCCGGGTGGCCGGTAGCAACTCGTAGTGTTTCAGCGAGTGGCCATCATCGGCCTGCACCACGGGCACCGCCAGGCGCAGCGGCAGCTCCTCGGCCCACACCCAATGGATTAATGCCCAGGTATTGGGCTCATTCCGCTTTTCCAGGGGCAGAAACAGGTGCAGCCACTGCCAATGCGCCACCGGAAACTGGCGAAACAGGTTTTCGCGCAGCTGGTCGCTGCGGCGCGCTATCTCGCCGGCATCCAATGCCATGCGGCGGGCTAGGGCAGCGCGGCGCAGGTCGGCTTTATCGGACATGGGGCGGGGCGATGTTTGGCGCGGTACGGGGTTAAAAGTACGCCCGGAGCTTATGCCGCGCGGCGTGGCTTTACCCCACGAGTGGGGTATCTGCCGTTCAGCCCGCCGCATGGGGCGTTGGCCTGGCAACCGCCACCATTGAGGAGGTTCGTTGGCAAAGCGCAGAAACGGCAAATTATTTTTATCTGATAAGCAGTCCTTGCAAAAGAATACTGCCGGCAAACAGTCTTTTTTTAATTATATTTATAAATGCCCGGCTCCCGGGCCGGCACCCTGCTCGCCCACGCACCCGAGCTGCCCATACTTCGGCTCGCTGCGTAACTTGCCATCCCGCCGAGCAGCGGGCTACCGGTCGGCGGTGCCGCCCCGGGAGCCGGGCGTTTTAACCTATACAGTCATTTTCCGTGTCGTCCTCATCCTCTACTACCCTGCCTGAGCGTTTGCTGCCCGACCCCGACCGGCCGGCGCAGTCCCGTATCCGGCAGCTGGAGCAGGAGCTGGCCCAGGCCCGCGCCCGCGAAGCCGCCGCCCTCGAGCAGGTGCAGCAGCTGGCCAAGCTGGCGACGCCCGCCGGGGCCGCCTCGTTCCGCGATGCTCAGCGAGCTTTCTACGAGAAGATTCTGGATGAGCTGCCCGTGGAAGTAGTAGTGCTCGACGAGCAGTTTCGCTACATCTACGCCAACCCGCAGGCCGTGCCCGATGCCGGCCAGCGTGCCTGGCTGCTGGGCCATACCGTGACGGAGTACTGCGCCCGCTACGGCTTTCCGCTGGCGCTGGCCGAGCAGCGCCGCCGCATGTTCGACCAGGCCCTCGAAAGCCCCGAGCCCGTGGTGTGGGACGACTGCACGCCCTACCCCACGGGCAACTCCTACCACCAGCGCCACTTCAAGCTGCTGGCTCAGGTGGGGGCTGGTACGCCCTTCATGCTGGGCTACGGCCTCGATGTGACGGCCCGCGTGGAGGCCGAGGCCCGCAGCCAGCGCAGCGAGGCCGCCCAGCGCGAGCAGCAGGAATTTATGCAGCAGGTGCTCGACACCAACCCCAGCGCCATTTACGTGCGCGATGCCCAGGGCCAGCTCGTATTCAGCAACCGGGCAATGGCGCAGCTGGCCGGAGAAGGCCAGCTGCATCAGCAGTTGCTGGCCCCCAGCAGCCCGCTGCCGCGCATTGGCCCGCCCGGCATCGGCGACGACCTGGTGCTGGCCACCGGCGAGGAAATCACGTCTGAAGACCACCTCACCCTTGCTTCGGGCGAGGCACGCTGGTTTCATTCAGTACGGCGGCCGCTGCGGCGGCCCGACGGTAATGTGCATGTGCTGGGCGTGAGTACCGACATCAGCGACCTCAAGCAGGCCCAGTACACCCTGGCCCGCAGCGAAAAGCAGTACCGCGACCTGATGCACTACGCCCAGGCCCTCATCTGCACCTACGACCTGCGCGGCCAGCTGCTGTCGGTGAACCCGGCCCTGGCGTCCCTGCTGGGGCACTCGACGGAAACCGTGGCCGGCCGCTCAATGGCCGATTTTCTGCTGGCCGAAGACCGGGCGGGCTTTCCGCAATTCCTGGCGCGGCTCGATGCGGCCGGCGAGGCCCAGGGCGTGCTGCGGGTGCTGCGCGCCCGGCCCAACGGCGAGGCCGAGGTGCGCCACCTGCTCTACCACACCTTCGTGATGCGCGAGCCGGGCCAGGAGCCCTACATCATCTCGCACGCCCACGACATCACCGGCCGCATTATGGCCGAGCACGAAACCCAGCGCGCCCGGGAGGAGGCCGAGGCGTCGGCCCGCGCCCGCCAGAACTTCCTGGCCAACATGAGCCACGAAATCCGCACGCCCATGAACGGGGTGCTGGGCATGACGGCCCAGCTGGCCAAAACCCGCCTCGACCCCCGCCAGCAGGAGCTGGTACGCGTCATCGGCTCGTCGGGCCGGCACCTGCTGGCCGTGCTCAACGACGTGCTCGACATGGCTAAAATTTCGGCCGGCAAGCTGGAGCTCGAAGCCAGCCCCTTCAACCTGTGCGACTCGGTGGGCGAGGCGCTGCATCCGCTCATGACTCAGGCCCGCGAAAAGGGGCTGGCTTTTCATAGTAAGGCCCTGCGCGAAACCTACCCGAACTCCTGGATTGTGGGCGATGCCCACCGCCTCAACCAAGTGCTGCTGAACCTGGTGAGCAACGCCATCAAGTTCACTACCCAGGGCAGCATTTCCGTTACCAGCCAGCTGCTCACGGAAACGAAAACGACTATGACCGTGCGGTTTTGCGTGGCCGATACCGGCCCCGGCATCGAGCCGGCCCAGCAGGCCCTCATGTTCGAGAGCTTCACCCAGGCCAACGCCGACACGGCCCGGCAGCACGGCGGTACGGGCCTGGGCCTGAGCATTTCGCGCGCGCTGGTAGCCCAGATGGGCGGCCTGCTGCAACTGGAAAGCAAGCCGGGCGAGGGCAGCAGCTTCTGCTTCGCGCTCACCCTGCCCAAAGCCCCGGCCCCGGCGGCCGACACCCCGGCAGCCGCGGCCACCTACGACACCGGCCGCCTGCGCGGCGCGCGCGTGCTGCTGATTGAGGACAACGAAATAAACCGCACCGTGGCGCGCATGATGCTGGAGCCCTGGGGCGTGGAGCTGGATGAAGTGGAGGACGGTGCCACCGGCTTGGCCCGCCTGGCTGAAAACGACTACGACCTAGTGCTCACCGACATTCAGATGCCCGGTTTGAGCGGCATCGACGTGACCCAGCGCCTGCGCCAGCTGCCCGACCCGCGCCGGGCAGCAACGCCCATTATCGCCCTCACTGCCAACGCCTTCCGGGCCGACATAGAGCGCTACCTGGCCGCCGGCGTAAACGACTGCCTTACCAAGCCCTACGACGAGGCCACGCTCTACCAGAAAATGGAGGCCCTGCTGCCCTCGCTCGCGCCGGTGTTCGACCTGGGGCCGCTACGCAACATGGCCCAGGGCCGGGCGGCCTTCGTCAACAAAATTATTCAGTCATTTCTCACCAACATGCCCACCAGCGTGGCCCAGCTGCGGGCCGCTGGGGCGGCCGGCAACTGGGCCGAGGTGGGCCGGCTGGTGCACCACATCAAGCCCAACCTGCATACGCTGCGCGTGGCCGACATCAGCGAACCGGTGGAGCTGCTCGTGCGCCTGCACCACGGCGAGCAGTCGGCCCTGGCCGAGCCGCCGGCCATGCTGCAACAGGCGCTGGCGCAGCTGCTGGCAGCCGTGGAGCGGGCGCTGGCCGTTCTGCCGGGCGAGATAGAGGCGTAGGGAAAACGCCCCGACAACAGTTTTCAGTCGCTTACCGTGGCGTAGAAGCTGAGCCGGGGCTGCATGCCGGCCAGATAGGCCCCGGCCGAAATCCGCTCCCAGGGGGCCTGGCTGGTTTTGCGCTCGTACACCTCGTTGTTGGTGTAGCCCACGCCCGCCGAAAAGGTGAAGGTGGCCCCGGGCGAGGCGGCACCTTTCCAGTCGATAATTTCGGCGGCCAGCAGAAAGTTTTCGCTCAGCAGCAGGTGCTCGTCGCGCAGGTCGACTTTCACCGGGCCGTGCACAACGGGCATGGTTACCACCACGTCGTGGGCCAGCAGCTTGGTTTCGGTGGGGCGGCCGTGGCGGTCGAGGCGGTAGAGGTTGACGCGAAACACAATTTGCCCGGGGGCACTGTGGGCGATGTTGAAGTTGACATCGAGCACCCGCGTGGGCCGGCGGCTGAGCTTGATGACCGTGCCCATCTGCCCCCCCAGGTCGTGCCGGCTGAGCGTGTAGGTGGTGTTCGAGGCCGTATCGCGGCTGCCCAGCTGGTGGGTGCGCCCCAAGCCCGACGGCGCACGCACCTGCACCTCGGCCAGGGCCACGGCGGCCGGTTCGAGGGCTACGTCGGGGTGGGCGGCCAGCTTGCGCAGCAGCAGGTTGCGCGGCGCAAAGCCCAGGCTCGACATCCGCACGGTATCGCCGGCCAGCTCGGCGCGGAAGGGCAGCTGGTAAGCCCCCAGCTCGCTGCTAACCGTGCCCAGCGCCTTGCCCACCACGCCGATGTTCACGTAGGGCAGCGCCTCGTGGCTGCGGGCGTTGCGGATGGTGCCGTTGATGGTGGACTGGGCGGCGGCCGAAGCAGCGGTGCCCAGTAGTAGGAGGGAAAGCAGCAGGGTTTTCAAGCGGAAAGGAAAGAGGCAGGAAAGTGAAATGCCCGTGTTGGGTAGATGGGCATTGGGCCGGCCCGGTTGCCTGGCTCGGCCCGCATGGCTGGGTTGGCTAGCCCGGCACTGGTTGCTGCCGCCGAACGCTGAGCTGACTGCAGTGCCATGTGAGTTGCTGGCGCAGCTGGGCGGGGCTTTGCCTCAGCGACGGGTGAAACTTATAGCAGCTTGAAGATGCCGACCAGCAGAATGATTACACCCACGACCACCAGCGCGGGCAGTAGAATATTGCTCAAGGCCCGGCCAGTGCGGAATCCTTGTAGCAGCTTCACTCCGCATACCAGAATAACCAGCGACCAGCCGGCCAGAACAACTTCAATAATACCGAAGAGTAAACGGGCATTTTCGGCAAAATCCGACGTGTCCTGCGGCTCGCTACGGAATAAATCGTTGCCGAAAATAAAGGCTTGCGGAACTGTTAATACCAGGGATACTACGGTGGGTATCAGCGCCCAGGCCAGGATGGTGCGAAATTCTTCGGCACTGGCCCGTCCACCGAGCCACTGGCCCGTGACTTTCATGCCCCAACCGTAGATGTGATAGAAAATCCAGCCCACGAGGCCGCCCAGCACGACGGCCATTGCCAAAATACTGAACGTGGACAGGTGGTCGCCGGAGTTCTGGCGCGACGCCCGGTCGATGGACCGGGCAATGCCGCCCAGTATGAGCAGTACGGGGACGTACTTATCCGGACAATGAGCCAGCACATAGCGCAGCGTCGCCGTGGGCTGCCGCCAGATGCTCACCAATAGCTTGTCTTCAGTGATGTTGACGACGGGAGCAGCCGGAGCAGCGGCGGGTTCTTGAAAGTCCACTGGAAATGCGGGAAAGGTTGAGTCGGATTGGGAAACCCGCGATAAAACTAACAACCAGAAACCAGCAACCGGCAACAACCCGGTTTACTCCTCCTCCAGCACCGTGAACGCCAAGGCCAGCGGCTCGAAAGCCACCAGCAGCTGCCCGATGAAGTCGGGGTTGTTGAGCAGGATGCTGAGCACGTTGTCGGTGCGCTCCTGCAGGCCGCCGCCGGGCATCAACTTGTCTTTGAGGGCGGCGAGCTGGGCGTAGGCGGTTTCGTGCTTGGCTTCAGCGGCTTTGCCGAGGCGCTTTTCGAGGCCGGCGAGGCTGGCGGCGGCTTTCTGTGCTTCGGCAGCCACGGTTTTCACCAGGGTCGGGTCGAGGCGCTGGGCTACGTCCTGTACCTGGGCGAAGGCGGCGGCCAGGGCCTCCTGCTGGGCTTGCAGGCTGATTTCTTCCTGGCCCAGGGCTGCGCCTACCTGCTTTTTCAGCTCGGGCAGCGGCCGGAAAATGTCGCGCCAGGTCAGCCCCAGCTTCTTCAGCTTGCCGCCGTTGGCCCGGCTGAGGTACTGCGCCGAATTGCGCGGCAGCACCAGCGGGAAGGGCACCCCAAACGCCGCAAACACGTCTTTCAGCTGAAACCAGTAGGCCACTTCGGCCCCGCCGCCGATGTAGGCCAGGTTGGGCAGCAAAATCTCCTGGTACACCGGCCGCAGCACCACGTTGGGGCTGAACTGCTCGGGATGCTGCCGGGCCAGGGCCAGCAGTTCGGCCTGGCTGTGGCAGCGGGCCGTGTTGCGGATGGTAACTTCCACGCAGTCGGCCCCGTCGGCATCGGGCTCCAGGCGCTCGCGCTGGCCAGTATCGGTGAGGTAAAACAGGTTGATGGGCCGCGAGTACACCTGCGGCTTGTAGCCGGCGGCCGTGAGGCGGGCGTTGGTGGCCTGCACGGCGGCGTTCGAAACCTGCCCGGCAATTTCCTGCTCCAGCAGCGGCACCAGGGCCTGTTTCAGCTCCGGGCGGTCGGCATCGAGGGTCACCAGGCCGTATTCGCCAAACAGCGCGTCGACTAGCTTTCGGGTGGCTTCGGCCAGCGTTTTCGACGTGGCATAGGCGTTGCGGAACGCGGCCGGCACCTCGGGCGGCAGCTGGCTGAGCACCTGCTCGTCGAGGCCATTGAGGGGCAGGCGCCCCACCGGGCCGCCGGTGCCGGCGGCCTTCCAGGCGTAGGTTTTGCCGAACAGCGAAAAATGGTTGATTTCGGCGAAGTCGTGGTCCTCAGTGGCCATCCAGTACACCGGCACGAAATCGTGCTGCGGATACGCGGCCTTCAACTGCTGGCTGAGCTTGATGGCCGACACGATTTTGTAAATGAAATACAGCGGCCCCGTGAATAGGCTGAGCTGGTGCCCGGTGGTGACGGTGAACGTGGAATCCTGGCTCAGCAGCGCGATGCTTGCCTGCACGGCGGCGGGTGCGGCGGCGGGCGCGCCCCCGGCGTACTGTGCGCGCAGGGCCGCTACCAGTCGCTGCCGCGCCTCGGGCGAGTAGGCAGCTTTCTTCTCCTCTATTTGGGCCGCCACGTTTTCCAAGGTCGGAAAGCGGTGGTAGAACGGCGCGAGGGCCGGCTTTTGGGCGATGTAGTCGGTGAGTAGGCCCGAAAAGGCCCCGGTGTCGGCGTAGGAGATGGTCTGTACCACGGATTCGGCGGATTGAGCGGATTGGTCGGAGTTGGTCGGCGTTGCCCGGCTATGCGGGCGCTGCCGGGGCAAAGGTCGGGCTTAAACAAAAAAGGTGGCCGGATGGCGGCGGGTCTCAGAAAAAAGCATGCATGACCGTTCAGCTAAAGCCGAACCAGCTTCAACTACCGCCGGAAGCTCAGCCCGAAGAAATACTCGTGGTCGACAGAATTGGTGAGGGGCAGGTGGGTGCCAAAATCGAGCTGCACGTTGTCGCTCAAATCGAGCTGTGCGCCCGTATTGATGGAGCTTTGCCAGTCGGGCTGGCGCACGTCGCGGTAGCCCACCAGCTCCACGAACACCTGCAGCAGCTGCGAGAGCTGGTAGTCAGTGGTGAGGGTGGGCGTGAGCTGCAGGAAGTGGCTGGCGGTTTCGCGGTCCCAGTACACCTGGGTGGCCATTTGCCCGCCGAGGCCCCAGGCTTTGGTGAGCTGAAACACCACGGGCAGCACCGCGCCATATTCCACGGCTCCGTCGCCGCGCGGGCCGCCGGTGGGCAGGGTCACGTAGCCAATCAGGCCCAGGGTCCAGCGGCTGTTGTCGTCGCCGATGAGCGTGTGCTTCAGGCGCAGGTTCAGGTCGCCGAGGCCGCGCGATACGCGGGTCTGGCTGGGGTCGGCCGAGTCTTCGCTGCGGGTGGCGGTGTAACAGTCGAGGCCGACCTGCAAATCGGTGCGGTCGCTAAGTCCGACTTTGCCCAGCGCGTGGTTGATGTACCAGTCGCGGCCGGAGGTGGTGCCGTCGCGGCGCGTGAGCAGGCGCAGGACGTCGGTTTCGTACTGGAAGTGGCCGGCATCGACCGAATAGGGGCTTTCGGTGATGCCCGGGCGGTCGGGCACCATGGGCCGCATGTACTTCTTCGGCGTCGGATGAAACAGGTTGTACTGCTCCTTATTGACTTTAATCGTGTCGTTTTTCACGCCCGTTTGGGCCGCCGCTCCCCGCCCCACCAGCAACAACAACAGATACGGAGTAGCGGAACGGAGCATCGGCGCGGATATTGGCGGAAAGATGCCCCGCATACGCAGGCGGCTGCCGGGCGGCTATTGGTAGGCTGTTGGTAATGGCGCGCGTCGGAGACGCGCGCCAGCTTGGGCCAGCTTAGCGTCTACCCCGCAAACGTCTGCCAGAGCAGAAACACGTTCAACACGATGATGATGCCCGATACGGCCCAGGCCACCACCTGCACCACCGGCCGGTTCACGAACACGCCCATTTTGGCCCGGCTGCCGGTGAAGAGCACCAGCGGTACCACCGCGAAGCTCAGCTGTAGCGACAGCACCACCTGGCTGAGCACCAGCAGCTGCCCGGTGCCTTTTTCGCCGTACCAGATGGCCACTATCAGCGCCGGCACCACCGCGATGAGGCGGGTGATGAGCCGGCGCAGCCAAGGCTTGAGCTTCAAATCGAGGAAGCCTTCCATCACAATCTGGCCGGCCAGGGTGCCGGTCAGGGTCGAGTTCTGGCCCGAGGCCAGCAGGGCCACGGCGAAAAGCACGCTGGCCGCCCCCGCGCCCAGCACCGGCGTAAGCAGCTTGTGGGCATCGGCGATGTCGGCTACGCCTTCGTGGCCCTTGCCGTGAAAGGCGGCGGCCGCCGTCACGAGGATGGCCGCATTCACGAAAAACGCCAGAAACAGCGCCACCGTCGAGTCGATGGTGGCGAATTTAATGGCCGAGCGTTTGCCGGGCTCGTCCTGCGGGAAGGCCCGCGTCTGCACGATGCTCGAGTGCAGGTAGAGGTTGTGGGGCATTACCGTAGCGCCCAGAATGCCGATGGCCACGTACAGCATGTGGGGGTTGGTCACCACTTCGAGGCGGGGCACGAGGCCGGCGCTCAAGGCCAGCCAGTCGGGGTGCGAGGCGATGATTTCGTAGAGAAAGCAGCCGAAAATGAGGGCGATGAGGCCCGCCACGATGCTCTCGATGATGCGGAAGCCCTTATTCTGAAAAAAGAGCACCACCAGCACGTCGAGCGTGGTGAGCACCACGCCCCAGGCCAGCGGCAGCCCAAACAACAGGTTGAGCGCGATGGCCGAGCCAATGACCTCGGCCAAATCGCAGGCCGCGATGGCAATTTCGCACAATACCCACAGCGCCAGGCTGATGGGCCGCGAGTAGTGGTCGCGGCAGGCCTGGGCCAGGTCGCGCCCGGTCACGATGCCGAGCTTGGCCGCCAGGTGCTGTAGCAGCATGGCGAACAGGTTGGAAATCAGCACCACGCTGAGCAGGGTGTAGCCGTAGCGCGCGCCGCCGGCCAGGTCGGTGGCCCAGTTGCCGGGGTCCATGTAGCCTACCGCCACCAGCAGCCCCGGCCCCCAGAAGGCCATGAGCTTGCGCCAGAACGAGGCATCGGCCGCCGGCACTTTGATGCTGGCGTACACCTCGCTCAGCGAGTTGGCGCGGCGGGGGTGCCGCCAGCCGGTTTCGGCGGGTTGGTTTTCAGTAAGTAGCGAAGGAGGCACGGGAAGCGGAGGGGGAGGAAATGTTGCGTTTGATAGAACGTCACGATTGACGTTGTTCAGAAC
>JALYUI010000346.1 GCA_030853845.1 Bacteroidota bacterium
GCATCGGATTGGGTATCGCGGAGGAATAACCCTTTAATTCGGCCAGTTCAATGCGCGCCGCTGCGATTGCGCGCAGCAATATCGGCGAGTCAAGCGGCACCGGCGGCGGCAGAAGCGGGAGCTGAAATGGGTAGTGAGCCTGGTAGTCCATTACGAAAGGTACAAGTAAAAAAATGACTTTTTACTTGTACCTCCGTCGCTTTGGACATTTTTACTTATACCGGAATAAGCTCCGGTGTGCCGATTACCGCCGCCGCCCTTCGCTGGCAAACTTCATGCGGTACTCGTGCCGCACGTCGCCCTTGCTGATGCGGGCCAGCTTGCCCTTCAGCAGCTGCTTCTTGAAGCCCGAGAGCTTGTCGGTGAACAGGATGCCTTCGAGGTGGTCGTACTCGTGCTGAATCACGCGGGCGGCCAGGCCCGAGAAGGCTTCTTCGTGCACCTGCCGGTTCTCGTCCTCGTAGCGCAGCACAATGTCGGCGGGGCGCAGCACCGTTTCCCTGATGCCAGGGATGCTTAGGCAGCCTTCCTCGAAGCCCCATTCCTCGCCGGTTTCGCTCACCATCTGCGGGTTAATGAAGGCCCGCTTGATGGGGGCTTCGGGGGTTTCGTCCTCGCCCAGCTCGGCCAGGTCTTCCTCGTCGAGCTCCACCATCGGACCCGAGTCCATCACGAACAGGCGCACGGCCTTGCCCACCTGGGGCGCGGCCAGGCCCACGCCACTGGCCGAGTACATGGTTTCGAACATATCGGCAATCAGCCGCTGCAGCTCGGCAGCTGCCAAATCAGCCGCAATATTCTTGGCTTTGGTCTTGAGGACGGGGTCGCCAATGGCAACAATAGGGTAAATCATTTTTTTAATGATTAATGATTAATGATTAGTGGTTAATGATTAGTGATTGTCGGCCAGGATATTAACCATTCATCACTAACCGTTAACCATTAATGTTATACTTCCCGCATCAGCGGCGACTCCAGAAACGACTGCAAAATTAAGGTGGCGCTGATGCGGTCGACGGTGGCTTTGTCGCGGCGGGCTTTCTGGCCGAGGCCGCCGGCCAGCATGGTGGCGTGGGCCATGCGCGAGGTAAACCGCTCGTCGAGCTCGTGAATGGGCAGCCCGGGCAACTCACGGCGCAGGGTGCGCAGCAGGCCCACTACGGCGCTGGTCACGTCGGTGGGCTCGTTGAGCAGGGTGCGTGGCATGCCCACCACAATAGCGCGCAGCGGCTCGCGCAGGTGGTAAGCTTTCACGTAGGCCAACAGGTCTTTGCTATGAATAGTGTCGAGTGGCGAGGCAATCATCCCGAGCGGGTCGGTCACGGCAAGGCCCACGCGCTTGTTGCCGTAGTCGAGGGCGAGAATGCGGGGCATGGCCGAAGGAAAGAAAACGAGCGGATGAGAAAAGAATGCCGGCTCCGCAGCCAGCGGCTACAAAGATACGGCCGGCCTTCGCAGGCCCCGCCCGCCGCCCGCTTCGCCTGCCCGCACCGGGCCGGCCGGGGTGCTTACTTCGCGCTCATCCTAGCTTTTGCGCCGCCCGCGCCGTACCTTTGCGGCCCTGATTATCAAACCCATCCATCGTGAACCCCGAAACTAAACCCCACCGCGCCGGCTTCGTGAGCATCATTGGCAAGCCCAACGTGGGCAAGTCCACGCTCATGAATGCGCTGGTGGGCGAGCGGCTCAGCATCGTCACGAGCAAGGCCCAGACCACGCGCCACCGCATCCTGGGCATGCTCAACGGCGATGACTTTCAGCTGATTTATTCCGATACCCCCGGCATCATTCAGCCCAAATACGAGCTGCACAACGCCATGATGAGCTTCGTGTATTCGTCGCTCGAAGATGCCGACGTGGTGCTGTTCGTCACCGACATCTACGAGAAGCACGACGAGGAGCCCGTAGTGGAGCGCCTGCGCAAAATGGTGGATACGCCCATTATCCTGCTGGTGAATAAAATTGACCAGGCCGACCAGGCCGAAGTCGAAGCCAAGCTGGCCTACTGGAAAGAGCAGCTGCCCAACGCCGCCGAGGTACTGCCCATCTCGGCCCTCAACCACTTCGGCACCGATGGCGTGCTGCAGCTGGTGCTGGAGCGCCTGCCCGTGCACCCGCCCTACTACCCCAAAGACGAGCTAACCGACAAGCCCGAGCGCTTTTTCGCCGCCGAAATGGTGCGCGAGAAAATATTCAAGCTTTACAAAAAGGAAATCCCTTACAGCTGCGAAGTGGTCGTGGAGGAGTTCAAAGAAGAGGAAGAAATCATCCGTATCCGCGGCATCATCTACGTCGAGCGCAACTCCCAGAAGGGCATCGTTATCGGCCAGGGCGGCGAGGCGCTGAAGAAGGTCGGCACCTGGGCGCGCGAGGAAATGGAGAAGTTTTTCCAGAAGAAAGTGTTTCTGGAACTGTATGTAAAAGTGAACGAGAACTGGCGCACCGACGCAAAAGCGCTGAGCCGGTTCGGCTACCAGTAGTCATTTATCAATTAACATTTAACAGTCGTTCGGTCGGCGCTATTGGCGCAGCTGGGGCGTGCGTCAGGGTGTTAAATGATAAATGTTAATTGTTAAATGAAATCTCCGACCATCCAACACTAACACACCCCGGGCACTGCCGAATCTAGGTCGGGTCGGCGGCTGGGGCCAACATATCATGTCAAAGCAAAACACGGTCGCCATTGTCGGGCGGCCCAACGTGGGCAAATCCACGCTATT
>JALYUI010000365.1 GCA_030853845.1 Bacteroidota bacterium
GCCCGGCGCAGGGCGCGGCAGCAGCAGTCGCGGCGCAGCAGGCGTTGCAACAGCCGCTCGCCCAGGGGCTGGACCCGCCGGGCCGGCACCCCCACCCGGCGCTGCATCCCGTAGCGGAACTGCTCCCACAGCAGGTCCAGGCGCGCATCGAGGCAAGCCAGCTGGTGCGGCAGCAGCTCGGCGGTGCCGGCTGCCAGCCGCAGCCGGGCCAGATAGTAGAATGGGGCGGTGCGCGGCTCGGGCGTACGGAGGCAGCAGGAAAGCGAAGAACACATGGGCAAGGCAGTTGAGGGTGAACGACCAGTACCCTGGTATATAAGTAATTTCGGCCCCGCCGGATTGCGCCCTGACTGCCAAAGCTGAAGCGCGGCGGCAACCGGTACCAACAGGCCGCGCTGGCGGGGGCATCCCAGCTGGCGAGGGTAGTTGTAGGCCGGGCGATACGGGCGTGATGTACTGGCGCAGCGTGGCCCGTGCCGCCACTGCGGGCCAGGCGGCGTCTCGCAGCACCGCTTGCCTTTTTACCAAGGCCACATTTTGCTAAATGCAGAACCCCACTATCTTTACTTGGCGGCCGACGTCGCTATTCGTCAAAGAATTACCACCCTGTTCTGGGGCACTGCGCAGGTCGCTAGCACACGGGCCGCCGGGTCCAGGGCTCCCCAATGGGCGTGGCGAGCCGGGGGCTATAAAGGCAACAGGAGCCCCCGAAGCCATTTTCCAGTACCCATTGCCGTTTCACTGCCAGAGATGGCTTCAACGCCGCCGCATCTCCGCTTTACAACCCATAGCACACTTCAAGTCAACCGAGTAGGTATGAAGCTGGTCCGCTTTTTTCTGTTTTTGGCCAGCTGCTACGTCCTCGCCGGCCCCGGTGCGCAGGCTGGGCCGGCCATGAGTTTTGCCAGCCGGACGGCGCCAGCAGTGGGGGCGGCGGGCGATACCGCTCAGGTGGTGCACCTGCTCAAGCTGGCTGAGCGGAACTTGAACAGTAAGCCCGACAGCGCGCTCCGGTACGCAACCCAGGGGCTGGCCCTGGCGCGGCGGCGGCACCTGCCGCGCCAGGAAGCCGAGGCGCTGGAATACAGCGGGTGGCTTCACTTCGTGCGGGGCGATTACCAGGGCAGCCTCCGCCTGTACCAGCGGGCCCTGAGCGTGGCCCAGGCCGTGGGCTACGCCAGGGAGGGTGCCGTCCTGCACACGTATATCGGGCTGGTGCTGCAAGCCGAAGGGGCCTACCCCGAAGCCCTGGCCAACAACCTGGCGGCCCTGCGCTACTACAGCGCGGTCCACGACACGGCCCTCTTAGCCTACTCCATCCGGAGCGTGGCCTCGGTGGAGTATTACGACCACCACTATGCCCGGGCCATTGCCTATTACCAGCAGGCCATTCAGCTGCTGAAAAAAATCAACCGGCAGCGGGGCCTGAATGCCAGCTACCAGGGCCTGGCCATTGTGTACACCGCCACGGGAGACTTTGACCAGGCCGAAAGGTATTTCCAGTTGGGCCTGGCATACTTCCGCCGCGAAAAAGACCGCACCAATGAATCCATTTCGCTGAACAATCTGGGCGACGTCTACACCAAGCAAAAGAAATACGCGAAAGCGCGTAGCTTCTACGCGCAGGCCCTGGTGCTGGCCGAGGCCAACCAGGATGTCGGCGTGACCGCGGCGTGCTGCACCGGGCTGGCGCAGCTGGGCTACCTGCAGGGGCAGTACGCCCAGGCGCAGGCCTACGCCCGGCGCGGCCTCACGCTGGCCGAGGGCATCAAAGCCCTGCCGGTGGCCAAAGAGGCCTGCCTGGTGCTGGCCAACTCCCTGGCCGCCCAGCACCGCTTCGAGCCCGCCCTGGCCTTCTATAAAAAGGGCAAGGTGTTGGAAGACTCGCTTTTCAGCATCGAGCACACCGCCCAGCTCGATGCCCTGCGCGGCCAGTACCAGGACTACCGCCGCGGGCAGGAAGAAGCCGCGCACCGCTACCGGATTCGGCAGTTGGAGCGCGACCAGCGCATCAGCCACTTAACGCTGTTGCTGGTGCTCGGGGTGGGCCTGAGCTTGCTGGTGTTCGGCTGGCTGGGGTGGCGGCAGTTCCAGGCCACGCGACAGCGCAACCGCGCCCAGAAGCAGGCCCAGCAGGCCGCCGAGCGGGTCGAGCAGCTGCAGAACGAAGCCCGGCTGCGGCAGGCGGAGTACGAGCTGGGGTTCAAAGACCGCAAGCTGGCCACCCTGGCGCTGGCGGCCATGCAAAAAGGCGAGTTTCTGCACGAGGTGAAGGAGCGCCTCGACGTGATTGCCCAGACCGCCGATGAGGAGGTGCGCCGGCAGTTGGGACGCCTGCGGCTCAGCATCGAGCAGAACGGCTCGTCGAACAAAGACTGGGACCAGTTCCGCGTCATCTTCGAGGAAGTGCACCCCAATTTCTTCGCGGAGCTGCAGCGGCAGTTTCCCGAAGTCACCCCCAACGAGCTGCGGCTGGCGGCCCTGCTCCGCCTCAATTTTTCCTCCAAGGCCATGGCCGGCCTGTTGGGCATCTCGGAGGAGAGTGTGAAGAAGGCCCGCTACCGGCTTCGTCAAAAATTGCAACTGAGCACCGCCGACAACCTGGTAGAGTTTATGATGCGCCTCGATGCAGCCAGCCTGAGCAGCGTCACCGTAGGCAAGAGCCAGGACTAGACTTTTCGCGGATTTGTTGGACTATCTCGCCAATGTCCACCCGAAGTCGCCCCGATTTGGGGGCGCTGTCCACTTTGGGTAGCCCTGCCGGGGCATTGGGGCGGCCCGGGAGGCCGGTAGTTTTGCATTCGCTAGCTGAGTGGTGACCGGTGCCACGCTAGCTAAAAACCAAAAAGCGGGAGGGACGCCTCCCCGGGTTTACCAGGCTTCGGCGGGTCGTGCGGCCTGCCCTATCGCACCATTTTCCCTTTTCCAATTCCCACACTTCGCGCTTCTTTCTTATGATGAAAAAATACTCGGCGACGTCCCTGCTCGTGCTCGGCACCGCCTTCCTAGCTTCACCAATCCAGGCCCAGGATGCCTCCCGGATTCAGGCCAAAGTGCTGGGCGACGACCGCCAGCCCGTGCTGGTCGCGTTCAATGCCGCCGGCCAGAATGCCTACCGCGGCGTGCCGGGCGAGCAGGTGCTCCGGCAGGAGCTGGCCCTGGGCAGCGCCGACCAGCTGCGCCTGTCGAAAGTGGAAACCGACCAGCTCGGCTTCACCCACCAGAAGTATGCGCAGTACTACCAGGGCATCCGGGTAGAGCACGCCGACTACACGGTGCACGCCAAGGGCGGCACGGTGGCCAGCATCAGCGGCGACTTTGAGCGAATTCCCGGCCTGAGCACCACGCCGGGAATCGCCGAGTCGGCCGCTCTGGCCCGGGCCCTGGCCTCGGTAGGCGCCCGCACCTACATGTGGCAGAGCACCGAAACCAACGCGGCCTCGTTCCGCCCAACCGGCGAGCTGGTGGTGGTGCGCGATGCCCGCGTGGGCGACGTGAGCGGCCCCCTGGTGCTGGCCTGGAAGTTCAACATCTACGCCCAGCAGCCCATTAGCCGCGCCTTTATCTACGTGGACGCCCACACCGGCGAGGTGGTGCTCACCGACAACATCATCAAGCACGCGGCCGCCGTGGGCACGTTTGCCACCGCCTACAGCGGCACGCGCTCCATCAACGACGGCACCACTACGGGCGGCTACTTCCTCCGCGAAGGCACCACCCGCGGCCTGGGCATCGAGACGTATAACTGTAAGAAAGGCAACAGCTACACCTCGGCTACCGACTTCATCGATGCCGACAACAACTGGACGGCAGCCGAATACAACAACGCCAACTTCGACAACGTGGCCGGCGACGCCCACCTCGGCGCCCAGTGCACCTACGACTACTGGAAGAAGGTGCACGGCCGCAACTCCTACGACAATGCCGGCGCTAAAATCAAGAGCTACGTGCACTTCGACGACACTCCCGGCGACGGCGTGGGCTTCGAGAACGCCTACTGGGACGGCACCGAGATGACCTACGGCGACGGGGCTTCGCGCTTCCGCCCGCTAACGGCCATGGACGTGTGCGGCCACGAAATCGGCCACGCGGTGTGCGAAAAAACCGCCAACCTGACCTACGCCAACGAGTCGGGCGCGATGAACGAAGGCCTGTCCGACATCTGGGGCGCGAGCATTGAGGCTTACGCCGTGGCCAACCTCGGCGTGGTTTCCGGCGGCCCGAAAGCCAAGTCGACCTGGCTGATTGGCGAGGAAATCGACAAGCAGCAGGTCGGGCTGCGCTCGATGAGCGACCCCAAGTCCTTGGGCCAGCCCGCCCTCTACCACGGCCAGTACTGGGCGGCCAACACCACGGCTCCGACCCGCGCCAACGACTGGGGCGGGGTGCACACCAACTCCGGCGTGCTCAACTTCTGGTTCTACCTGATTGCCGCGGGCAAAACCGGCAACAACGAGCTGGGCAATTCCTACGCGGTAACGGCGCTGGGAATCGACGCGGCCGCCAAAATCACCTACCGCACCGAGAGCGTTTACATGATTCCGGGCTCGACTTTCGCCCAGGCCCGCACCTACTCGATTCAGGCCGCTACCGACCTGTTCGGCGCTACTTCGCAGCAGGTGCAGTCCGTAACCAACGCCTGGTACGCAGTCGGCGTCGGCGCGGCCTACGGCGGCACCCCGCCCCCGGTACCCGGCGGCAGCTTCTGCGCCTCGCAGGGCAGCAACCAGTCGTATGAGTACCTGGCGCAGGTGAGCCTAGGCAGCATCAACCGCACCTCGGGCGCCGACGGCGGCTACTACAACGGCACGGCCCTGAGCACGAGCCTGGCCGCCGGCTCCTCGCAAACGGTTAGCTACCGGGCCGGCTTCGTGGGCGCGGCCTATGGCGAGTACGTGAAAGTCTACATCGATTGGAACCAGAACGGCAGCTTCGCCGATGCCGGCGAGGTGGTTGCTTCGGGCATGGTGGGCACGACCACGGCCCAGGCGGTCGCCTTCACGGTGCCGGCCACGGCCAAAACCGGCCCGACGCGGATGCGCGTGGTGCTGAGCGACAACGCGGCCACCACCAGCTGCGGCAGCTACAGCTACGGCGAAACCGAAGACTATTCGGTGAACGTGACCACCGGCGGCCCCACGCCGCCCCCGACGGTGGCCTACTGCGTCTCCAAAGGCAGCAGCCAGGCCTACGAGTACCTGGCGCAGGTGAGCCTGGGCAGCATCAGCCGCACCTCGGGTGCCGACGGCGGCTACTACAACGGCACGGCCCTGAACACCACCGTGGCCGCCGGCTCCTCGCAGACCATGACCCTGGCCTTTGGCTACACCGGCACCGTGTACAGCGAGTACGTGAGCGTGTTCGTGGACTGGAACCAGAACGGCATCTTCGAGACTGCCGAGCGCATGGACTACGGCTCGGCTGCCACCGCCGGCCTCCTCACCAGCACCTGGACGGTGCCCGCCACGGCCAAAAACGGCACCACCCGCCTGCGCGTCGTGATGAGCGACAACGCGGCCACCCCGGCCTGCGGCACGTACAGCTACGGCGAAACCGAGGATTACTCCATCACCGTAACGGGCGGCACCATCGCGGCCCCCGCCAAAACAGCGCTGGCCGGCACGCCGCTGGGCCACGAGGCGGCACGGGTGCTGGCCGTGTACCCGAACCCCGCCACCGAGGTTCTGCACCTCTCGCTGCCCGGCACCGCCGTAACCGTAGAAATCGCCGATGTGCGCGGTGTTCGCGTGCGCAACGTGCCCGTTGCCAACGGCGACGTAGACATCCGTGGCCTGGCCAAGGGCCTGTACATCATCACGGTGAGCAACGGCGAGAAAACCTTCCGCCAGCGCTTTGTGAAAGAGTAGGTGTCCGAACTTCTGAGCTATGAAAAAGACCCGCCAGCATTGCTGGCGGGTCTTTTGCGTGCTGCCCTGTGCGGCCCGGCCCCGCAGCAATGAGGAATACGGCCGACGCAGTAGGAAGTGAGCTGCCTCGGCGGCGCGGGGAGGCGCTCAGCTTTAGGATGCACTCCTAATGCTGCCGTTGCAAACCAACCGACAGCCGCGCCACCTTGCGATAGTGGCGGAGCCCGTCGGAAAGCTCGGCCACCCGGCTGGCCAGCTCCGCTTGCTGTTCGGGGCCGGGCTGTGCCACCGCGTCGAGGTGCGCGAAGCGGGTGTGCTGCAGCCAGGAGTAGGCATCGGCCATGTCGTCGAAGATGTTGACCATCGGAGCCCGCAGCTGGCGCACCGCCTCGGTGGTGAGGTGCTTGACCAGCATGCTGGGCGCGCACACCCAGGCCAGGTACTCGATGCCGGCCAGGCCCAGGTGGGGCAGGAACTGCCCGGCCAGCCAGTCGGGCACGTTGGCGCTCATGCTCGTTACGTCGCAGTTGTTGTTGAGAATGCGCGCGTAGGAGCGTTCCAGAAAACACTGGGCAATGGTGAGGCAGCCCGCCTGCACCCGGGCCAGCGACAACTCCCCGCGCCAGTCTACAAACAGCCATTCGTTGGAGGAGTCGTAGTAAACCGAAACGTGGAGCGTATTGCGCAGTAATTGCAATTCCATAATGACTAATTGAACAATTATAATAGCAAACAAGCATAAGGGCACGAATAGGCCCATTAGTATGGACAAATTACAGAACATTCCTGATAGTTGCAGCTTTAATCGCGCGGAAGGAATGTCCCGGCAGCTACCCTCGCCCCAGCTCTGCGAATGGATTCCCCGCCGGGAAGCACCCCGCGCACCAGGCCACGCATGGCCTCATGCTATCCCCGGCCACAAAAGAAGCCCCAGCGGCGCGAGCAGCTGGGGCTTCCTGGGTGTCGTAGCACGCCGCCTTTGCTGCGTCATCATGCTGCAAACGGCTCCTGGCCGGTTGGCGCGGGCCGGCTAGCTCGTGAGCGTGGCCCGGTGGGTAGCAATGCCGGCCTTGATGGTGGTGAGGGCCGCCACCTGGGTGTCGACCTGCTCGGCATCTACTTCGCTCAGGAAATGGTCGAGGCCGTCGGCGTTGCGGCCGCGCTTGCTGAGGGTGGTGCGCCGCACCAGCAGAGCCGCCCGCTCGTCGGTGGTTTTTTCGAGCAGGCCGGGTTCGATGCCGGCCGTGGCCAGCAGAATGTCGGCCGCCGCGATTTTCGAGTTCACCACGCTCAGCTGGGCCGCCGTGCTGCTCTGCGAGCGGTTGGCGCGGGTATCGGTCAGCACCCCCACGGCATCGTGGGTGGAGTAAGTGAGCAGCTTGAAGTCGACTTCTTCGGTCGCCTTGTCGCACATGGCGTGGTCGGTCAGCAGGTCATAATCAATGAGCATGGTTGAAATGGGAAAAGAGGGTTGAAAAATTTGAATACTGCCATCCAACGCGCCACCCCCCGCTCGTAGTATGTGCGCCCGGCAAATAATTTTTCGCGCCTCACGCGCCCGGCCCGGCGGCCCCATCGGCCAGGGCCGCCACCTCGGCCGCGAGGGCTGCCCGCCGCGCCCGCAGCAGG
>JALYUI010000374.1 GCA_030853845.1 Bacteroidota bacterium
GCCTGGCATCGGCTGCTCTCGACCTCTTTTTTACCTTCAAAACTTGTGCGCGATGCTCCAGTCTGTTATTGCTCGTTTGGGCGGTTTGCTGCTAGCCGTTTCGGGCCTGCTGGCGCTGCCAACGGCCCCATCCCTGGCCCAAACCTCCGCCCCGGCCCCGGCCCCGCAACCGACCCAGGCAGCCCCCAAGCGGCAATTGGCGGCAGTGCGCATCAGCCAGCCCATCAAGATTGACGGGGTGCTGGACGAGGCCATGTGGGCGGAGGCGCTGCCGGCCACCGATTTCATCCAGAACCGGCCCAAGCCCGGGCCGCATGAAACCCACCCCACCGAAGTGCGCGTGCTCTACGACGACGCGGCGATTTACGTGGGCGCGGTGATGCACGACGTGGCCGCCGACTCGATTCCGCGCGAGCTGACGGCGCGCGACAACTTCGGCAACACCGACTTTATCGGCATCTTCCTCGATACCTACCACGACCAGCTGAACGGCTACGCCTTTTTCGTGACCACCGGCGGCGTGCAGATGGACGCCCGCTACTCGCCGGCCGGCGGCGAGGACTTCAACTGGAACGCGGTGTGGGAAAGCCGCACCACCCTGCGCGGCACCGATTGGGTGGCCGAAATGCGCATCCCGTACTCGGCCGTGCGCTTCAGTGCCGCCGACGTGCAGCGCTGGGGCCTGAACTTTATGCGCCAGCGCAAGCGCGACAACGCCGCCTACTTCTGGAACGAGGTGCGCCCCCAGGTCGATGGCTTCGTGAACCAGTGGGGCGACCTCACCGGCATCCAGGGGGTGAAGCCGCCGCTGCGCCTCTCGCTCACGCCGTACGTGAGTGCCTACGTGAACCACAACCCCGTGAGCGCCGACGGTACCCGGCGCACCAGCACGCGCTTCAACGGCGGGGCCGACGTGAAGTGGGGCATCAACGAGAGCTTCACGCTCGATGCCACGCTGGTGCCCGATTTTGGGCAGGTGCAGAGCGACAACCAGGTGCTCAATCTGTCGCCGTTCGAGGTGCAGTTCAACGAGAACCGGGCGTTTTTTACGGAGGGCACCGAGCTGTTCAACAAGGGCAATTTGTTCTACTCGCGGCGGGTGGGGGCCACGCCGGTGGGCTTTTATGGCGTGACGGCCGGGCCGGGCGAAACCATCGTGAGTAACCCTGCCGAAACCCCGCTGCTGAATGCCACCAAGGTATCGGGGCGCACCAGCCACGGCCTGGGCGTGGGCATCTTCAACGCCGTGAGCAACGACGTGTACGCCACCCTGCGCACCACCGAAAGCGGCGAGGAGCGCCGCGTGCTGACTCAGCCGCTGAGCAACTACAGCATAGCGGTGCTTGACCAGAGCCTGAAAAATAATTCCTACGTCAGCCTCATCAACACCAATGTGACGCGGGCTGGCAGCACCTACGACGCCAACGTGACCGGGGGCCTGTTCCGCTTTGCCAACCAGAAAAATTCCTACGCCCTGGATGGCCGGGCGGTGTACTCGCGCCGCCGGGGCCTGGCCTTCGGCACCAACCAGGAAATCGACGACCGCGACGGCTACAAGTACCGAGTGGGCGTGGGCAAAATCTCGGGCAACTTCACCTGGAACCTGAGCCACGGCATCGAGTCGGATACCTACAACCCCAACGACCTCGGCATCCTGTTCGGCAACAACAACATCACTCAGTCGCTCGACCTGGGCTACAGCAAGTACCAGCCCTTTTGGAAGGTGAACGGACTGAACATGTTCGGCAACGTGACCCACACGCTGCTTTACAAGCCCCTGCTGTATCAGGCGCTGCAGTTCTACCTCGGGGCCAACACCACGTTCACGAAGAAGTTCTGGCAGGTGGCTTTCGATTTGAACGTGGACCCCGTGCGGCACGACTTCTTCGAGCCGCGCACCGCCCCGCTGGGCGAATACTACGTGCGGGTGCCCGAAAACACCCGCTTCACGGTGTATTTCAACTCCGACCCGCGCAAGAAATTCGCACTGAACTGGAACGCCGGCTTCCAGCGCTACGGCCGCGACGAGCGGCTGGCCCGCCCGCGCCGCGACGGCCTCAGCCTGGGCCTGTACCCGCGCTTCCGCGTGAGCGACCACCTCACCTTCCGCTACACCCTCGACTGGAGCCTGCGCCGCAGCCAGATTGGCTACGTGAACGGCGGCCTCGACGCGGCCGAAATCCTCGACCAGCCCTTCGTGGGCCAGACCCTGCTGGGCCGGCGCGACGTAGCCACGGCCACCAACGTGGCGTCCCTCAGCTACACCTTCACCAACCGCATGGCCTTCACGCTGCGCCTGCGCCAGTACACCAGCAACGTGCGCTACCTCGATTTTGCCACCCTGGGCCGCGAGGGCACCGAAACCCCCGCCGCCTACCAGCGCAACCGCGACAACACCTACAACGCCTTCAACATCGACGCGGCCTACACCTGGTGGTTCGCGCCCGGCTCGCAAATCAGCGTGGTCTGGAAAAACGCCGGCACCACCTACCTGCAGGCTAACGAGGCCACCCCGCAGTTCTTCGACAACTTCAACAACACCATCAACACCCCGCACAATAACTCGCTCTCGGTGAAGGTGCTGTATTACCTCGACTACCTGGCCCTGCGGCGCGGCCGATAACGTACCGGTGTCGTCTGCCAGCACTTTCGGCAGCGCGCACCTGGTGCTGAAATAGGTTAAAAATTCAGTGCTGGCACTGATTTTTGGCATAATTGCTTCCGGTACCTTTACCCGCGGCTGCCAGCCGCCATTTTCTGCTCCCAGCCGGGCGCTGAACTGGGCGGCCGGGGCCAGGCGGTCGCTGAAAAGCCTTTCCACGAGTAAGCATTCTACATTCCTCTTTTCAAGTTTATGGCAACCACTCCACTCACTCTTTACCTGCCGATTAAGCAGGATGCTACCACGCAGGCCACTGCCGTTGCGCTGCAAAAAGCCTTCGCGCAAACGGTGAAGGCCGGGCTCGATGCCTCGCACATTCTGCACTATGGCTGCATGTCCCTCATTCCGAACGCCAATGGCCAGGGCGCGCTGGCCATGCTGCTGGTCACCACTTTCGACGGGGCCATGAACCCTTACCTGGAGGTGTTCTGGAAAAACGGCAGCGTGAAGGATGCATTTCTGGGCCTGATTAGCATTTCGCTAAACCCGCCCACCTACCCGGTGAACGACCTGAACGGCTTCGAGCGGTTCATCAACGCCAACAACCTGAACCCCAACCCCGCCGACCTCTACTGTGGCTACCCGCAAACGGTGAAGCAAATCCAGCACGCCTTCCCGCCGGCCCACTAGCCCGGGGCGGCTGGTTGTCCGCATCTTCCATCC
>JALYUI010000419.1 GCA_030853845.1 Bacteroidota bacterium
GAGCTGGGCAGCCGCAGTACCTACCTGCGCGCCGGCTTCGGCGGGCTGGCCGGCCGGGCGCTGCAAGCCGGCGACGCGCTGCCCGTAGGCCTACCGTCAGAATTATCCGCGCGGCTGGCGCAAAACCGGGCCATACCGCCGGATGCCGGAGCATCCTGGGCTTCGCTGGCAACTGCCGCTACTACAGCCGCTGCTGCTACTTCGGTGTCGGTCGCGACGGGCCGGGTCCGCTTCACGCCCAGCCCCGACCTGTGCCCGGTACCCGCCGCGCAACCCCTGCTGCGGGCCGTGCGCGGACCGGAATACGGGCAGTTCAACCCCGCCAGCCAGCAGGCTTTCTGGCAGCATCAGTTTACCGTCACGCCCGAGGCCGACCGGATGGGCTACCGGCTGAGTGGCCCACCACTGCGGCGGCTCACCGAAACCGAGCTGCTGTCGGGTGCCGTCACGTTCGGCACGGTGCAAGTGCCGGCCGGTGGGCAGCCCATCGTGCTGCTAGCCGACCACCAGACCACCGGCGGCTACCCGCGCATCGCGCAGGTTATCAGTGCCGATTTCCCGGGGCTGGCGCAGGCGCGGCCGGGGCAGATGCTGCAATTCCGGGAAGTATCGCTGGAAGAAGCGCAGGTGCTGTACCTGGCGCAGGAGCAGCGCCTGCGGGCGCTGCGGCAGGCGCTCGAAGTCAGAGCCCGAAGGTTTTAAGTAGTTCGATGAAAGTGATTTTATAAAAAGGCGGTCATGCTTCGGCAAGCTCAGCATGACGTTCTAAAATGATAAAACAATTCCGCTAGACTACTTAAACAGGTTTATGACCGCGCTGAGTCGGGGTCATTTTCCGGGCTCAGAGCGCCTGGGGCAGTCGAAACGAAGCCGGATATTAAGCGGTGTAGTTTTGCCTGAAATCTGCTCTGCCTCACTCATCTGCGGGATGAAGCCCGCGCCACTGTTCAACTGCTCATGCACCAGCACCTTGCCCTCGTTACCCTGCTCGTTCGGAATTACGATGAAGCCATTGCCTTCTATACCAGCGTGCTGGGCTTCGCGCTGAGCGCCGATACCGATATGGGCGGCGGCAAGCGCTGGGTGGTGGTAGCGCCGCCCGGCGCGGCCGGGGGCAGCGGCCTGCTGCTGGCCGAGGCCAAAACCGAAGCTGAGAAACAGGCTGTGGGCCGGCAGGGTGCCGGCCGCGTGTGGCTGTTTCTGCACACCGACAATTTCTGGCGCGACTACCCATTGCTCCGGGCGCGTGGGCTGCGTTTTCTCGAAACCCCGCGCAGCGAAGTGTACGGCCACGTAGCCGTGTTCGAAGACCTGTACGGCAACCAGTGGGATTTGCTGGAGCCGCTGGGGTAGGGGAGTGCCGCTGGAGTAGCCAGGGCAGCAGCTGGCGCAAATGCTCCGGCCCGGCGAGCCGGGAGGTCCGGCGGCAGAAACTGCGACGCGGCTACCATGCCAGCCATGCGACGTGTAAGTCACCCGAATATTAGATTTGCTTTATGAAAGAGTGGCTTTGTAACGCCCGGATTATCATTTCATTTACAATAGATTAAATTGAAATATCCGGCGGTATCGTCCGGTACTTTCGGGGCGTCAAACTCGCCCTGTTGTGGATATTCGCTCGGTATTTCGTCTTTTTCAAACAACTCTACTCCTGGTCGTTTTTGCTGCGCGGCCGGCCGGGGCACAAAGCGCCGGGGCCACCTTGCGCGGCACGGCCTTCGAGGCGAAAACCGGCGAGCCGCTGGTGGGCGCTACGGTGCGGGTGCTGGGCAGCAGCCGGGGCGCGGCCGTGGGCCTCGACGGCTCGTTCGTGCTGCGCGGGCTGCCGGCCGGCCCCACCACCGTGCAATGCCAAAGCGTGGGCTTCGCGCCCCAGCAGCAGCAGCTGACGCTCGTAGCCGGGCAGACGCAAACCGTGGCCTTCCGGCTGGCGGCCAACAGCCAAACGCTGGGCGAAGTGGCCGTGGTAGGCCGGGTCGACAAAGAGTCGGATACCGGGGCGCGGCGCTCCGAGCAGCAGGCCGATAACGTGCTGAATATTATTTCGGCCCACGCCATCGAGCTGTCGCCGGACATTACGGTGGGCAACGTGCTGCAGCGGGCCTCGGGGGTGTCGGTGGTGCGCAACAGCTCGGGCGACGGGCAGTACGCCATTATCCGGGGCATGGACCGACGCTACAACTACACGCTGGTGAACGGCATCAAGATTCCCTCGCCCGACACCAAGAACCGCTACGTGCCGCTCGACATTTTCCCGGCCGAGCTGCTGGAGCGCCTGGAAGTGGTGAAGGCCCTGACGCCCAACATGGAGGGCGACGCCATCGGCGGGGCCATGAACCTGGTGATGAAGTCGGCCCCCGACCACCGGCTGGTAGCGGCCACGGCCTCGACGGGCTACAGCGGCCTGTTTAACACGCGCGGCTTTTCGGGCTACGGCCCGGTGGGGCCGGCCGCGCAGTCGCCGGGCGAGGTCAATGGCAAGGATTATCAGGCCAAACCGGGCGAATTTTCCAGCCAACAGCTGAACTACAGCAACGCCACGCCCCTGAATGCGCTGCTGGGCCTCACGCTGGGCAACCGCACCCCCGATGGCAAGCTTGGCTTTTTGCTGGCGGGCAGCTACCAGCGCACCTACCGGGGCGGCAACTCGCTGTACTACCATCCATCGGCCCAGCCGAACCCGGAGCCGGCACCGAATACCTTTTCCTTTGACGAGCTACAGCATCGCGAGTATTCGAGCCTGCAAACCCGCAGCGGCCTGCACGCCAAGCTCGACTACGTGTTCAGCCCCAGCCACCGCATCAGCCTGTACTCGATGGCCTTGCAGCTCGACGATGCCCAGCACCGCCACATCACCGTGGGCGACCTGGGCGTGGCTGGCGAAGTGCCCATCAGCGACCGGTCGCGGTTTCAGCGCCAGCGCATTTTCAACGAAACCCTGCAAGGCGACCACGCCCTGACCGACCGCCTGCAGCTAAACTGGTCGGGGGTATACTCGCTGGCAACCAGCGAAATTCCCGACCAGGTGGATGCCGGCTACAAAAATGCTACCTCGCCCAACCAGCCCAAGGGCCTGTTTGTGACGGGCATCAACTACCTCTGGACGCACAGCCGCGACCAGGACTGGGCCGGCTACCTCAACCTGACGTACGCCGCCACGCCCACGCTCGACCTGAGCGCCGGCGGGCTGGTGCGGGCCAAAAACCGCAGCAACTACTACAACTACTACGACCTGATTCCGGTGACCAACGGCACGGGCGACGGGCAGCACTACGTGGGCTACGACCAGGCCACTTACACGTTTGAGCAGCCGGGCTACAGCATGGCCAAAGCCAGCGACGGCAATAACTACACCGCCACCGAAAACATCGCGGCCGGCTACGTGCAGGCCAAGCTGCTGCTGGCCGGTAAGCTTCAGATTCTGGGCGGGATACGGGCCGAGAACACCAGCCAAATCTATCATTCGCAGCTGCCGCCTACTTCGGTTGGGCGCGACGGAAGCATTACCTACCTCGACCTGCTGCCCAGCGTGCACCTGAAATATATGCTCAATGAGCGGCAGAACCTGCGGCTGTCCTACTTCAAGGGCATCAGCCGGCCGGGCTACTTCGAGCTGATTCCGGCTCCGGCCGCCGCCAATGGCGACTACTACACCGAGGCCGGCAACCCCTACCTCAAGCACACGCAGGCCGACAACCTGGACCTGCGCTACGAGCTGTTCGGGCCGGCCAATGCGCAGCTGCTCGGCGGCATCTTCTACAAGCACCTGGTGAATCCGATTGAGTACGGCTTCGACCAGGTGAGCAACAAGGCCTACTACTACACGCCCCAGAACTTCGGCAACGCCACCAACTACGGGGCCGAGCTGGTCTTCATCAAGTACCTGCGCAATTGGGGCTTGTCGGGCAACTACACCTACACGCACTCTTCCATCACCACTACCAAACGGGTGTACTACCGGTCGGCCGACACCAAAATCTACAATGCCGGGACCGACCAGGTTTCGCCGGAATACCCCACCGCACCCACCCAGACGCGGCCGCTACAGGGCCAGAGCGACCACATTGCCAACCTGGCCCTGCTCTACCGCGACGAAACCCACGGCCTGCACGCCCAGCTGGCCGCCGTGTACACCGGCCGGCGCATCAACATCGTGTCGCCCTACAAAGACCTCGACCAGTGGCAGCGGGCCACCACCCAGCTCGACTTCTCGGCCGAGCAGCGCCTGCCGGGCGGCCTCACGGTGTTCGGCAAAGTCACCAACCTGCTCAACACGCCCATTATCGTGGAAATCATGCAGGCCCCCAACCCGGCCCTACTCAGCCTGCCCGAGCAAAGCCGCGCCGACCGCACCCTGGTACAGCGCGACGAGTTCAACCGCACCTACCAGCTGGGCCTGCGCTACCGGCTGCCGTAGGGCGGCTGGTAAGGGTCCAAGGCTCAAAAAGCACGTCATGCCGAGCGTAGCCGAGGCATCTCGCTTGCTACCACTAATCAATGTTGTCTTCAAGATTGAATTACTGCCCCTTGCGAGATGCCTCGGCTACGCTCGGCATGACGTTCTAAATCATCATAACATCCCCTTGAAAAACCTTCGTTTCTGCGGTTTCCTGTTGCTGCTGGGGCTGCTGACCGGCCCGGCCCAGGCGCAGCGCCGGGCGGCCCACGCCCCGCCGCCAGGCGATGAGGCCGCGCCCTTCACTTTCGTGGCGCTGGGCGACATGCCCTACACCCTGCCCGCCGACTATGGCCGCTTCGAGAACCTGATTCGGGGCATCAACGCGGCCCGGCCCAGCTTCAGCGTGCACGTAGGCGACATCAAATCGGGCTCGACGCTGTGTAATGCGGCCATTTACCAGAAGGTGTACGACTACTTCCAGACGTTTGCCCAGCCGCTGATTTACACGCCTGGCGACAACGAGTGGACCGACTGCAACCGCCCCAAAGCCGGCAGCTACGACCCCGAGGAGCGCCTGGCCGCCGTGCGCCAGCTGTTTTTCGCCGACCGTAATTCCTTCGGCCAGACCAAGCTGCCGCTCACCTCGCAGGCCCTGAACCCGGCCTTCGCGGCCTACGTCGAGAACAACCGCTGGGCGCTGCACAACGTGGCCTTCGCCACTATCCATCTGGTGGGCTCGAACAACAACTTCGTGCCCAACGATGCCAAGGGCCAGAACCGGGAATACTACGACCGCGAAAAGGCCAACGTGGCCTGGCTCGATGAGGTATTTGCCGAGGCTGCCGCGCAGCACCGGCTGGGCGTGGTGCTCTTCACGCAGGCCGACATGTTCAGCCCAACCAAGAATGCCAAGGACGCCGACGGCTTCACCGAAATTCTGGCGGCGCTGCGGCAGCACGCCATTGCCTTTGGCCGGCCGGTGCTGCTGGTGAACGGCGACTCGCACAAGCTCCTCCTCGACAAGCCCTTCGCCAACCCGGCTTTCCCGCTGCGCTGCCTCCAGAATTTCACCCGTCTGCAGGTGCCCGGCGAGGCCGACGTGCAGGCCGTGCGCATCACCATCACGCCCCGCGACCCGGCCCTGTTTCAGGTGCAGGAGCTGCTGGTGCCCGAAAACGCTCCGCTCATCCAAACCAACCCCGACAACTCCACCATCACCTCGCAACACCCATGAAACCAACGTTTATTAACCTGCGCGGTACTGCGCTGGCGGCGCTGGCCGCCGCGGCCCTGCTCACCACGGCCTGCAATAAGTCGAACGAAGAAGTGCAGGTATCGCAGCCGCTGTTTTCGGTGGGCAAGCCCGTCAACAACTCGGCTCCGCTCACCGGGGCCATCAAGGGCACGATGCAGCAGGACCTGTCGTTCGACGTGAGCGGCGACGTAATTGTAAACGCCGGCGATACGCTGGTGGTGCAGCCCGGCGTGAAGGTGAACTTCCTCGGCAACTTCAACTTCGTGATTAAGGGCACCCTGCTCTCGCTGGGCTCGGCGGCCAAGCCCATCTACTTCTACCCCAAAAACTACGTGCACACCGACCAGGCCCTGGCCGACCCCACCACCGACCCGGCCTACCAGGGCAAGTGGGGCGGTATTCTGGGCGACGTGACCTGCCCGCTGATGGTGATAAAGTGGACCCACGTGGAAGGCGGCGGCGGCACCGTGGTCACTACGCCCGTGTCGGCCGGCATTGCCAACAACAAGAACACTTACCCCATCTTCTTCCAAAACCCAACCGGCGTATTCGACCTCGAAGACTCGTGGGTGTACGGCGCCACCGACGACCCGATTCGTATTCTGGGCGGCCGCATCAACGTGATGCGCAACACGTTTGAGAAGGGCGGCAAAACCGGTGGCGAGTGCCTCAACATCAAGTCGGGCACCACGGGTAACATCGCCTACAACCTGTTCATCGGCTCGGCCACCAACGGCTCGAAAGCCTCGAACAACGGCGGCAAAAACCCGCAGACCACCATCTACATGTACAACAACACGTACATCCACTGCGGCTTCCGGCGCAATTCGGCCGGGCGCGGCGGCTGCATCAACTACGAGGAGGGCTCGGCCGGCAAATACTACAACAACCTGATGGTGAACTGCAAATACGGCCCGCGCGTGGTGGGCTCGGGCAACTACCTCGGCAATGTGCTGGTGATTGCCGACACCGCCCACCTGCGCTACGGCAACAACTTCAACTACGTCGACTCGGTGGCCCTGGCCAACGAAATCTACCCCACCCAGTTCCTGACCAAGCCGCAGCCCACCGACATGCCGCTGCCCTCGTCGTTCCTGCCCGCCAACTACCAGCTCGGGGCCGTGTACAACGGCAGCGCCGTGCTGCGCCTCAACAACCCGCAGTTCGTGGGCTTCCCGCTGCCCGCCCCGGTGCGCCGCCTGGCCGACGTGAACACCGTGGGCACCTACAACTTCCACCTCGGCAGCGGCTCGCCGGCCATCGGCAAGGGCACCACGGCTTTCCAGCCGCTGGCCACCACGCCCGCCATCCCGCTGAGCGCCAACTTCGGCGCCACGGCCATCAACCCGCCGAGCCGCGACCTGGGCGCTTACCCCGGCGACAACTCCGGCAACCTGCACTAAGCAGGTACTGCACTTGCCAACTCTTCGCCGGCCGGTTTTCCCAGGAAAGCCGGCCGGCTTTATTTTTCGCCTACTCATGCGTTTTCTGCTCAGAAATCTGCTCCTGCTGCCGCTGGCGGGCCTGCTGCTGGCCGCCTGCCACACCCGCCCCGCCGACCAGCCCCAGCCGGCCCCGACCACCCCAGCCGCCGTGCGCGACACGCTGGCCTACTCCTTCGCCGTGCTCGGCTGCAACCGCATCGACAAGGCTGACCTCGACCTGAGCGCCAACCCCAGCACCGCCAACGTGCCCCAGCTGCTGCGCACCTGCCAGGATTTGGCCGACACCCGGCCGGCCCCGGCCTTCGTGTTTATGATGGGCGATTTGGTGCTGGGAAACTCGCCCGATTCGGCCGTCATCGGCCGGCAGCTACGCGCCTGGGTGAGCCTGTACCGCAGCTCGGCGCTGGGCCGCGCCGGCACCACCCGCTTGCTGGCCCTGCCCGGCAACCACGAGGTGATGAGCGGCAAGAACCAGCCTTCCTACGCTGCTGCCGAGGCCGCCTGGCTGCGCGCCCTCGGCCCCTACCTGCCCGCCACCGCCAATGGCCCGGCGGCCAACGGCCCCGACCGCCTCGCCACCGACCAAAGCCGCCTCACGTCTTCGTTCGACTACCAGCGTACCCATTTCGTGCTGCTGAATACCGACCCCGTGGGCAGCGAGGGCAAGGCCCCCACCCAATGGCTGGCCCTGGACCTGGCCGCTGCCCGCGCCCGGGGCGTGCGCCACACCTTCGTGCTAGGCCACAAGCCCGCCGTGCCCGCCCCCGCCAACGACGGCCTCAGCAACGGCGGCGACCTGATGGCCCTGCTCGACCAAAGCCATGGCGAAGCCATGCTGGCCGCCCACAACCACCTCTACTACCGCCTCCAGCCGCCCGGCGTGAAAACCTGGCAGCTTATTGCCGGCAACGGCGGCTCGGTGCTCGATGCCACGGCTTCGCCCAATAAATTATTCTTCGGCTACACGCTCGTTAAAATCTTCACCAGCGGCCGCGTCATGGCCTACAGCTACGGCCGCGACCTGCCCGCCAACGGCTACCTGGGCTCGCCGGCCGGCATCCCTACCACCCTGCGCGACTCGGTGGATATCACCTGGAAGTAAGGTTGTAGCGTGGCCGCTGCGAGTCCGCGCGTTTGAACGAAACCCGTACGA
>JALYUI010000421.1 GCA_030853845.1 Bacteroidota bacterium
GTACCAGTGGCCGCGCTGGAAGAACGTGGGCATCACCATCTACCAGAAGGTGAGGGCATTTGTGCTGCAGGCGGGCAAGGTAATTATGGCCATTTCGGTACTGCTGTGGGTGCTGGCCAGCTACGGCCCCGGCCAGCAGCAGGCCACGGCCGAAGCGCAGGCGCGCCGGGAAGCCGCTGCGAAAGGCTGGGATGCGGCCGAAACCAGCCGGCAGGTAGCCTCGGCGCGGCTGGAAAGCTCATACGCCGGCAAATTCGGCCATCTGATTGAGCCCAGCATCCGGCCGCTGGGCTACGACTGGAAAATCGGCATCGCGCTACTTACCTCATTTGCGGCGCGGGAGGTGTTTGTGGGCACTATTTCCACCATTTACAGCGTGGGGCAGGATGCCGACATGGGCACGCTGCAACAAAAGCTGAGCGCCGAGCGCGACGCCAGCGGGCAGCCGTTTTTCACGCCGGCGCGGGCGTTTTCACTGCTGGTATTCTACGTGTTTGCCATGCAGTGCATGAGTACGCTGGCCGTGACCTACCGCGAAACCAAGAGCTGGCGCTGGCCGCTGGCGCAGCTGCTGTACATGACCGGGCTGGCCTACGCGGCGGCATTCGTGGTGTACCAGGTGTTGGCGTAAAACGCAGCCTTTGCTGCGTTGGCCGTTCGCGCCGAAGCAGCCGGACCCGGTTATCGTTGCACAACAAGCCACACGAATTGGAACCCTACTGTCCGGTTTAATAAAAGGTGTTCAGAAATGGACACCTTTTTTAGTGCCCAATAAATGGATTTGTCAATCAAATTATTGAAAATCAAATTATTACATAAATGGCATGCGCCTTGGCAATACTGGTAGAAACCACTTTGCTTTCTGCACGAAAATGGACAGAGCCATTGCCGCTTCCACTCAAAACCAACGCAAGCGCCGCCGCTGGCTGCTCACGGCCGGGGCCGTGCTGTTGGTGCTGGGGGCCGTGCTAGCCTTCCGTTCGGTGCTGAAGCCAGGCTTGGGCCGCAACGACATCCTCACTGCCACCGTGGAAATGGGCGAGGTGGAAGCTTCGCTCACGGCGGCGGGCACGGTCATTCCGGGGCGCGAGGCGGTGCTCACCAGCCCGATTCAGAGCAGTATCCGGCGGGTGCTGCTGGCAGTGGGGGCGCGGGTGCAGCCGGGGCAAACCATTGTGGAGCTGGACAAGGAGCTGGCTAATTCCAGCCTGGCCAAACTCGATGACGAACAATTGCGCAACCAGAACAAAAACTCACAGCTACAGCTGAACCTGGAGCGCAGCCTGAACGACCTGCGCTCCCAGGCCCGCGTGCAGGCCGTGAAGGTGCGAAGCCTGCAATCGGCCCTGCGCGACGAGCAGCAGCTATTGAAAATAGGCGGTGGCACCGCCGAAAACGTGCGCCAGGCCGAGCTGAACCTGACCGTGGCCCAGCTGGAAGCCGACCGCCTGACCCGCCAGATACAGACCCAGCAGCGCTCGAACGCGGCCGACGTGCGCGAGTTGGGCTACACGGTGTCGATGCAGCAGCGCAGCATTGCAGAGCTGGCCGGCAAGCTGCGCCAAGCCGACATCAGCAGCCGGCAGGCGGGCGTGCTGACCTGGGTGAACGACAACCTGGGAAGCACGGTGCAGGCCGGCGACGCCCTGGCCCGCGTGGCCGACCTGAGCAGCTTCCGGGTGCGGGCCACCATTTCAGATACCTACGCCGACGCCCTGCACGTGGGCGATGCCGTGAAGCTGCGCATCAACGACCTCGACCTGCGCGGCACGGTGGCCAGCATCAGCCCGAGCGTGGAAAAGGGCGTGGTGACCTTTTTCGCCCAGCTCGACAACCCCCACCACCCGGCCCTGAGGCCCAACCTGCGCGCCGACGTGTTTGTGATAACCCGCGCCCACCACGGCGTGCTGCGCGTGAAAAACGGCCCGTTTTACCAGGGTGGTAAGGAGCAGCCGGTGTTCGTGCTGACCAATGATGGCCGCGTGATGCGGCGCACGGCGCGCTTTGGCGACAGCAATTTTGACTTCGTGCAGATTGTGGGCGGCCTGCGGGCGGGCGAAGAAATTGTGGTGTCGGACATGAAAGAACACCTGGAAACGCCGGAGCTGACCCTGCATGATTAGCGCCCGATAACGATGAAATACCCTGCCTTTTTTCTGCTGATGATGGTGCTGCTGGCGGGTGCGGGTGGCCGCGCCCTGGCGCAGGCTACTACCCCGGCCCTCACGCTGGCCGAAGCCATTGCTCAGACGCTCGAACACGCGGCTGCTGGCCGGCAGACCCTCACCAACCGCGAAACCAGCTACTGGGCCTGGCGGACTTACCAGGCCAACTACCGGCCGCAGCTGGGCCTGGCGGGCACGCTGCCCAACTTCAGCCGTGTGATTACGCCCGTGGTGCAGCCCGATGGTACTACCGATTTCCGGGCCGTGCGCATCAACAGCTCCAACCTGGCCCTGACGCTAAGCCAGAACGTGGGGTGGAGCGGGGCGCAGGTGTTCGTGGGGGCCGAGGTGCAGCGCTTCGACGACTTCAACGGGCAGCTGAGGCGCTACAACAACCAGCCGTTTACGCTGGGCATTACGCAGCCGCTGGGCCAGTTTAATGGGCTGAAGTGGGCGCGGGCCATCGAGCCGCTGCGGTTTCAGGAAAGCCAGCGCGGCTACGTGGAGGAGCGCGAAACCGTGGCCCAGCGCGTGACGGAGCTGTATTTCGACGTGCTGCTGCAACAGGTGAACGCGGCCGTGGCCGGCCAAAACGCCGGGGCCACCGCCGAGCTGCTGCGCATCGGTCGGGAGCGGGCGGCCCTGGGGCGACTGTCACAGAGTAACTTACTGCAATTAGAATTGAACCTGCTCGACGCGCAGCAGGCCCGGAACCAGGCCCGCCTCGATGCCGAAAGCGCGGCCCTGACGCTGCAAGCGTACACCGGCCAGCCGGCGGCCGAGGGCGCGCCAACGCTGGCTGTGCCCGCGCCGGCCCCGCAG
>JALYUI010000428.1 GCA_030853845.1 Bacteroidota bacterium
GCTCGCGCCCGCTCCGGTGGCCGGCACCCGCCTGCGCGTCACGGCGCTGGGCTATCGGCCGCGCCTGGTGGTCGCGCCGGCGGTGGGGCAGGGGCTCACGCTACTATTGGCTCGTAGTGGGGTCGAAATCGAGCAGGAAGTGCTGGTAACGGCCACCCGCACCAACTCGCGCATCGAGGACCTGCCCACCCGCGTGGAGGTGCTGGGGGCCGAGGAAATGGCGGAGGAAAGCAGCATCAAGCCGGCCAGCATTGCCAGCCTTTTTGGTGACATTGCCGGTACCCAGATTCAGCCCACCTCGCCCACCACCGGCAACCTCGACCTGCGCCTGCAGGGGCTGCCCGGCCAGTACACCCAGATTCTGCGCGACGGCGTGCCGCTGTACGGCGGCTTCGCGGGCTCGTTCGGGCTGCTCACGGTGCCGCCGCTCGATTTGCGGCAGGTGGAGTTGATTAAGGGCTCGAACTCGACGCTGTACGGCGGCGGGGCCATTGCCGGCCTGGTGAACCTGGTGAGCAAAACGCCTATGCCCGGCGCGCCGCAGTACGCCGCGAGCTTCAACCAGACCAGCCTGCGCGAAACCGACCTCAACGGCTTCGTGGCCCGGCGCGGCCGGCGCTGGGGCTTTTCGCTGTACGCGGGGCTGGTGAAGCAGAAGGAAAAGGACATCGACGGCGACGGCTTCGTGGATGTGCCCCGCGTGAGCAACGTCAACCTGCACCCGCGCCTGTTTTTCTATCCCAATGCCCACAGCCAGCTGGCCCTGGGCTACACCGGCACCATCGAAAACCGCCGTGCCGGCGACATTATCGAGCTGCAAAAGGGCTACGACCCGGTGGGTGGCCACACGTTCTACATCGACAATGTGAGCCTGCGCAACACCGGCGACCTGCTCTATACCAACGACAGCCTGGCCGGCGGCCGCCTCACCCTGAAAGGCACCCTCACCGACTTTATACGTGATGTGAATACCAACTCAGACGCCTTTACTGCCTACCAGACTACCTATTATACCGAGGCCAGCTACCTACACGCCGCCGGCCCGCGCCACACGCTGGTGGGGGGGCTGAATTTCAACGGCGAGCAGTTGGCTTCCTATAACAACAGCGCCACTCCGCTGCGCAGCCCTTACCGCTATCAAACGCTGGGTGCTTTCGTGCAGGACGACTGGCGCGTACTGCCTCGCCTGAGCGTGCAGGCCGGCCTGCGCCTCGACCACCACAACCAGTATGGCAGCTTCCTGCTACCCCGGCTGGCCCTGCTCTACAAGGTCAGCGAAAGCGTAACGGCCCGCCTGAACGGGGGCCTGGGCTACCGCGCCCCGGTGCCCTACATCAATAGCCTCGACGAGCGCGACTACCCGCTGGTACGCGCCCTGGCCGGCGTACAGGCCGAAACCTCGCTGGGCCTGAACGGCGACGTGAACTACCAGCGCACCTTCGCCGGCTTCGACGAGCCGCTGGTGCTCAGCGTGAATCAGTCGTTTTTCTACACCCGCCTTGGCAACCCGCTGGTGTTGTCAGGACTCGGTTTTTCCGGGCCGTTCGGGGCCAATTACCTGACGTGGCAGAACGCGGCCGCCCCGCTCTCCACCCGGGGCCTCGAAACCTACGTGCGCCTGCGGGCCGATGAAACGGAGCTGTACCTGGGCTACGTTTTTACCGATGCGCGGCGCGAGTACGACACCCAAAACCAGCACCTGCCACTGGCCGCCCGCCACAAGTTTGCTGCCGTGGGCCTGGTCGAATTCACCGACCGCTTCAGCGCCGGGCTGGAGGCTTCCTACATCGGCCGGCAGCACCTCGACGACGGCAGCACCACGCCCGGCTACCCGCTGTTCGCGGCCCTGCTGCGCTACCACGTTGGCCAGTTCACGCTGGCCCTGAACGGCGAAAACCTGTTCGACTACCGCCAGACGCGCCGCGAAAAAGTGGTAGTGGGCCTCGACAACCCAACGTTCCGCGCATTGTGGGCGCCCGTGGAAGGCCGCGTGGTGAACCTCTCGCTGACGTGGCGCTGGGCGCGGGGGTAGCCAGGCGGTTCAAAAAGCCAGCCCTACGCCAATACCAGCACCAGCGTGCCGGCCAGAATCAGTCCGGCCCCGAGTGCACCCTTCAGCGAAATGGTTTCGCCCAGGAAGGCCACGGCCAGCAGCAGGGCCAGCGCCACGCTCAGCTTATCGACCGGGGCCACCCGGCTTACCGGCCCCAGCTTGAGGGCGCGGAAGTAGCACAGCCACGAAGCCCCCGTGGCCAGCCCCGACAGCACCAGAAACAGCCACGTGCGCCCCGTGAGGGCCGACAGCCCGGTCGTGGACCCGCGCGCAATGGCAATGCCCCAGGCCAGCACCAGGATAACCACCGTGCGAATTGCGGTGGCCAAATCGGAGTCAACATCTTTGATACCGATTTTGGCGAAAATAGCGGTGAGCGCCGCGAACAGGGCGGAGAGCAGGGCGTAAGGAATCCAGGCGGCCATAAGGGGCGGGAAATGAGGTGAATGAAACCCGCTTACGCCGGAGCCAACGGGGGCTGACGACGGGGGGCTGGTTAGGTACGCACCCCGGGGCAAAATCGCCGGGCGGGCCACCTCGCCGCGAGCTGGCGGGAGCATTTCCGGCTTTTGCTGTTACCTTTTGGCCATGCCCGACTCTGCCCCCGCCTTCCGTCGCCCCGACCTGCTCCGCCTCGACTACGACACCTACCGCGCCCTGCCCGCGGTAGCCAACTCCGACCTCTCGCGGCTGCGCGATGCATTGGAGGGCCGCGCCCCGCGCGCCCAAAGCAGCGCCAACGATGGCGCCCTGAACTTCGGCACAGCTTTTCATACGGCCCTGCTGGAGCCGGAGCAGTACGT
>JALYUI010000449.1 GCA_030853845.1 Bacteroidota bacterium
GGTCCTTCGCCCCGCCGCGCTGCGTTCAGGATGACTGACGGGTCCGCCTGCCGTACCTTTGACCCCGGCGAACCCCTCGCCGGCGCGTGGTGTTCAACTCACAGCATGAAGGTTACGATTGATAAAAATTCCGGCTACTGCTTCGGCGTCGAGTTTGCCATTCAGATGGCCGAAGATGAGCTGGCGCACGAAAAAAACCTGTATTGCCTCGGCGATATCGTGCACAACCGCATGGAAGTGGAGCGACTGCACCAGCTGGGCCTGCGCATCATCGACCGGGAGCAGCTGGCCGAGCTGCACGACACCAAGGTCCTCATCCGGGCCCACGGCGAGCCGCCGGAAACCTACCAGCTGGCCCTGCAAAACAACCTGGAGCTGATTGACGCCAGCTGCCCGGTGGTGCTCAAGCTGCAAAACCGCGTGAAGCACGCCTTCGACCTGAGCCAGCGCCAGGATGGCCAGATTGTGATTTACGGCCAGCCCGGCCACGCCGAAGTCGCCGGCCTCACCGGCCAGACCGGCAACCGCGCCATCATCGTGATGAACGAGGCCGACCTCGACCAGATTGACTTTGCGCGCCCCGTCACGCTCTTCAGTCAAACCACTAAAAGCACGGCCGGCTTCTACAAGATGAAGGCCCTGATGGAGGCCCGCATTCTGGCGGCCGGCGGCCAGCTCGATAGCTTCGACGCCAACGACAGCATCTGTCGGCAGGTGAGCAACCGCGAGCCCGCCCTGGCCCGTTTCGCCACCGAACACGACGTGGTGCTGTTCGTGAGCGGGCGCAAAAGCTCCAACGGCAAAGCCCTGTTTTCGGTAGTAAACGGCGTGAACCCGCGCAGCTACTTCATCGAGAACGCTGAAGAAGTGCAGGAAGAATGGCTGGCCGGCTTCGAAACCGTGGGCATTTGCGGGGCCACCAGCACCCCACTGTGGCTGATGCAGCAGGTAGCCGAGCGCGTGGAAGGCGTAGGCGAGCCGGTGTAAAGCTTCAATAAACCTGGAAAATGCTTTCTGATGAAGACGATGAAAAAGGCTTTCGCTGAAACCATATTGCTGGCTGTGGCAGCCAGCAGCCCTTCCTTCGCACAACAAAAACCAACCGGTGCACCGGCCTCTGCGGCTATGCTAGCCGATACCGTGGCTGCTACCGGAGGTGCCAGTAACATAAATAGCCCGCTTCAAGGCTTTGGCCGGGCCGAAATTTTAAGTCCCGACGGTAAGAAACACTTCATCTGGATTCCGGTGAGACCATACGGGTTCACTATGTATCTGCCATTTTATCGGAGTGAGGCGGATATACGGCGGATGGGCCATGAAGCACTCAATATTGATGTTGATAAGGTGCAGTCCATTAAAGTGAGCGGGCTATATCAGGAGCACATGGTGGTGAATGGCAGGCGCAAACATCTCATCGCCACACGCTTGGTGGAAGGACCAGTGGAACTTTTCAACTATACTGGCACGATGCAGTCGACTACGAGTGGCATTCTGCTAACGGTGGCGGCGGGAGCAGTTGGTGTTGGTGGCGTGGGTGGTATTCCGGAACGTCACTGGTTCTTGCGGCGTGTTGGCGGAGAGTTAATCAGTGTGAAACGGGATGGCTTTTCCGCGCAAATGAGCGCCTATTTTCACGATGACCCCGTACTGGCAACCGCCTTCAATAACCAGCAGTTAGATTATGCCGATATGGTGAAGATAGTGCAAGATTACAACGCGTTCTGCGCCCAGGCTGCGACGAAATAAACGTTCGCCTACCCCGCCAGCGCCACCTCGTAAACCCGCCGGCTCTCGTCATCAAACACCACGAACACCACCGTTTGCGGCCACTCGTGGGATGCCAGCCACTGCCGCACCTCGCGCACAGCAATGGCGGCGGCTTCCTTTTTGGGGTAGCCGTAGATGCCGGTGCTGATGCCGGGGAAAGCCACGCTTGCCAATTGGTTTTCCGTGGCCAGGCGCAGGCTGTTGCGGTAGCAGCTGGCCAGCAGCCCGGGTTCGCCCTTGTGCCCGCCGTTCCAGACCGGCCCTACCGTGTGGATGACGTGCGCGGCCGGCAACCGCCCGCCGGTGGTAATAACGGCCTCGCCGGTTTTGCAGCCGCCCTGCCGCGCCCGAATCTGGCGGCACTCTTCGAGAATGGCAGGGCCGCCGGCCCGGTGAATGGCCCCGTCGACGCCGCCGCCGCCGAGCAGGCTGGAATTGGCGGCATTGACGATGGCCGAGGCCGGCTGTTTGGTGATGTCGCCCTGCACGAGCTGCAGGCGCGGGGAAGTGGAAGCGGACATGGGTAGGGGCAGCAGGTGTAATGAAAAACAGCGGGGACCGATTCATCGCCTACGGTTCGGTAGCGCTATTTGATGCCTCGGGTAGCAGTTCTGACCGTTCAGCAAAAATAATTAGTGACGTAAGCCGCGCATTCACCACCTTTGACTCAATCAACACCAACCTTTTAATCTCCTTCGCTATGGAACCCCTGCAACGCGACCCCCATTTGTGGCAGCAAGCCAAAGCCCGCGCCCGCTTCCAATCCCAGCTCGTCACCTACCTCACTGTAAACGCCACGCTGTGGGTTATCTGGGCGCTCACCGAGCAGCATCACGGTGGTATTCCGTGGCCGCTGTGGGCCACGGCCTTCTGGGGCATCGGGCTGATTGGCCGGGGCGTGGCGGCTTACGGCGGCTACAGTCAGGAGCAGCGCGCGGTGCGCGAATACGAGCGCCTGAAGCAGGAGCGGGGCAGCAACGACCCACTCGATAAGTACCGCTAGGCTGTCGCTGCGCCGGACGCGCCTACGAGCGTACCGGCCGGGGCCTCGCCGGCGAGCCCGGACTCCGTTTCGGGGGCCGGGCTGCGCCAGCGGTAGTACAGCAGCAGCTGCCCCTGAATAACGGCCCAGGCCAGCAGCATGGGCACGGCCTTGAGCTTGTACACGTCGAAATAGGCCTCGCGGATGGAAGATGGCAGCAGGTCGGTGGCCGAGAGTGAGGTAAACACCAGCACCAGCCCGAACAAGGGCCAGCTCAGCACGGTGGTGCGCCGGTAGTACAGAAACCAGAGCGCGAAACCGGCCACGGCAATAATGAAAGTGGGCGACTCGGCCATCTGGTTGAAAATGACCACGAAGATGAGCAGCGAGCCCACGTAGAGCCGGCGAAAGTCGGCCTCGGCCCAGCGGCGGCGGTAAAGCAGCACAGGCAGCAGCAGCACCCCCAGCCCCAGGGCCTGCACCATGCCCTTTTTTTGCAGTGGAAACCCGAACCAGCTTTGCAGCACGCCCATCAGCGAGAGCTGGATGCCGGTGGCCGAAGCCCGCACAATGTCGTACCAGCCCCGGTAAATCATGACGAAGGCCGGTAGCGAGAGCACCAGCAGCGGCAGCAACGCCAGCACCACGAACCAGCCTGCCGCCCACAGCGCATTGCGCCAGAAGCCCGGGTAGAACAGAAACAGCAGCCCCACGGCAATGCCGTATACCTTGATGAAGGCTGCCAGAGCCAGGCACAGGCCGGCCAGGGCGGCCCGCCGGTTTTCGAGGTGCAGGTAGGTCCACAGCATCAGGCCGGCCAGCAGGCAGTTGGCCTGCGAGTTGTGCAGCGCCGTGAGCACGTCGACCAGCACCATCAGCAGAAACAGCGCCTGCCGCCGCGTATCGGGGAAAAGCCGGCGGGCGGCGGTGTAGAATACCAGCGTGTTCAGGCAGTTCCAGAGCAGCAGGGCCAGCCACATGGGCAGCTGGGCAAACGGCCCCATAAACAGGGCAAACGTGGGGCTATACTTGTAGGTATCGTAGTAATATTCAGGATATTCGAGGTAGAGGTTTTTCTGAGCTACTAGGTTGAACCAGGGCTTGACGAAAATCAGGAAGTTGTTGTAGGACCCCGGCCCCTTGAGGTAGTGCTGCGCGGTGATGATGGCGGTGAGCAGGGCGTAGAGCCCGCCGAGCACGGCGGGGCGCAGCCACAGGGGCGCGGGGCGGGAAGTGGTTTCGGACACGGGCAAGGGCGATTCGGCGAACGCCCAAAGGTAAGCCGGGGCGCGGGCGTTGGCCGGCAGGCGCTACTTTTGTCCGGCCCGGCCCGCGTCCGCGAAATGCCGGGGCCGCCGCCGGCTTTCCCGTTTCTCTTTCCCCTTCCCGCGCCCGTGGACATTTCCGTCATTATTCCCATCTTCAACGAGGAGGCCAACATTGAGGCCCTGTACCGCCGCCTGAGCGGCGTAATGGCGGATATGACGGTCAGCTACGAGTTGATTTTCGTGAATGACGGTTCGCGCGACCAGTCACTGCGCCTGCTGCTGGGCCTGGCCGCCCGCGACCCCCGCGTGGGCTACATCGACCTGAGCCGCAACTTCGGCCACCAGATTGCCGTCACGGCCGGCCTCGACGTAGCCCACGGCAACGTGGTGGCCATCATCGATGCCGATTTGCAGGACCCGCCCGAGCTGATTCGGGAGATGTACGATAAGATGTACGAGGGCTTCGAAGTAGTGTACGCCAAGCGGCGCTCGCGCCAGGGCGAAAGCGCCGCCAAGAAGCTCACCGCCCGCCTGTTCTACCGCCTGCTGGCTCGCATCACCAGCATTTCCATCCCGGTCGATACCGGTGACTTTCGCCTGATTTCGCGCAAGGTGGTGGAAGGCCTGCGCCGCATGCCCGAGCAGAACAAGTTTCTGCGCGGCCAGATTTCCTGGATTGGCTACCGCCAGACCTACGTTGAATATGACCGCGCCGAGCGCGCCGGCGGCGAAACCGGCTACACCTACCGCAAAATGATTCGCCTGGCCCTGGACGGCATTACCGCTTTTTCGGACGCGCCCCTGAAAGCGGCCACCATCAGCGGATTCGTGGTGTCGGGCATTGCCTTTCTGGTGGTGCTCTACACCCTCTATTCACGCTTTATCACCCACGACTACGAGCCGGGCTGGGCCTCGCTCATGGTGAGCATTCTGTTTCTGGGCGGGGTGCAGCTGATTTCGGTGGGCATCATTGGCGAGTACATTGCCCGGCTTTCGGCCAACGTGCGCCAGCGCCCGCTCTATCTCGTGGCCGATACCAATGTGGCCCCCGACCTGCCGCTTCCCGCGCCGCCGCCGTATGTTTAGGCCCGGTATCAGGGCCGGCCGGCCCTGGTACCCCTCACTTCAATCCCGCCCGCTATGCGCTCTGCTTCTGTTCCCCGGCGCACGCTGGGCCGCCGCGAGCTGATTGATTTCCCCGCCCTGGCCCTGAGTGGGGTGGAGGCCAAGGTGGATACCGGGGCCTATACCAGTGCGATTCACTGCACCAATATTCGCCTCGAAACCAATGCCCACGGGGCAGCGGTGCTGGTCGTGAACCTGCTCGACCCCGGCCACGAAGGTGCCGACGGCCGCCCGCTGACGTTTGCAGGGTTTGTGCTGCGCGACATCCGCTCCAGCAACGGAGAGGTGCAGGAGCGCTACGTTATCCGGGCCGGGGTGCGGCTATACGGCGAAGTTTTTGAAGCTGAATTTTCGCTGTCCGACCGCTCCGACATGAAATATCCCGTGTTGCTGGGCCGCAGCCTGTTGCGGCAGGGCCGCTTTGTGGTCGACGTGGCCCGTCGCAACGTTTCGGCGAAAGCCCAGGCCCGCGCCGCCGCCCGCCGCGTCCGGCCCTGAGCCATTTTGTGCCGTATTTGCCGTCTGAAAACAAACTTCGCTGCCCTTCCACCCTCAAACGCCAACTGCCCGTGAAACTGGCCATTCTCTCGCGCGAGCCGAGCTCCTATTCGACCCAGCGGCTGGTGGAAGCCGCCACGGCCCGGGGCCACGAACCCGTGGTTGTGGACCATATGCGGTGCAACCTTGTGCTCGAAAAGGGCAAGCCCGGCATCATTTACAAGGGGAAGGTGCTCGAAGGCATCGACGCCATTATCCCGCGCATCGGGGCCTCGGTCACGTTCTACGGCACGGCCGTGGTGCGGCAGTTCGAGATGATGAAAGTGCGCACGGCCATCGACAGCCAGGCCATCGTGCGCTCGCGCGACAAGCTGCGCTCGATGCAGATTCTGAGCCGGGCCGGCGTGGGCATGCCCAAAACGGCCCTCACCAACACCTCGGCCGACGTGCCGGCCATGATTAGCCAGGTGGGCGGCGCGCCGGTTATCATCAAGCTGCTGGAGGGTACCCAGGGCCTGGGCGTGGTGCTGGCCGAGTCGGCCAAAGCCGCTCAGTCGGTGATTGAGGCGTTTCATAACCTCAAGGCCCGCATCATCGTGCAGGAATTTATTGCCGAAAGCAAGGGGGCCGACCTGCGCGCCTTCGTGGTGGACGGTGAGATTGTGGGGGCCATGAAGCGCCAGGGCCAGGAGGGCGAGTTCCGCTCGAACCTGCACCGGGGCGGCTCGGGCACCCTCGTCAAGCTCACGCGGGCCGAAAAAGCCGCCGCCCTGCTGGCCGCCAAAGCCCTGGGCCTGGGCGTTGCCGGCGTCGACATGCTGCAAAGCAAGCGCGGCCCGCTGGTGCTGGAGGTGAACTCCTCGCCCGGCCTCGAAGGCATCGAAAAAGCCACCGGCCTCGACATTGCCGGCCGCATCATCGAATACACGGCCGCCCTGGCTGCCAAGAAAAAGCCGGGTAAGAAAAGCAAGGCTGCCCCGGCCTTGCCCGTACCTGAAACCGGCGGCGACTTGCAATCGGCCATCGCGGCCGGCTAGTCCGCGCCCAGCTTTCCCCCGATGCCCAAACGCTACCAAGTACTGCTGCTGGCCCTATTCGTAGGGCTGGACCTGACATTCACCTTCGTGCAGTATTGCCAGTTGCCCATCGATGGCGACCTGGCCGCCATTGTGGTACCCGGGACCTGGTACCGCCCGGTGCTGCACGACCCTTTTGGCTGGGCGGTGCTCAGCAAAAACGCTGCGTATGCGGCCCCTAACCGCTTTTTTGCCCACGCGGCCATGGTTGGCTACCTGCGCAATGTGCCGCGCTGGCTGCAGGTGGTAGCTTCCCCCATCGATAGTATTTACCTGGCCGGGGCCCTTTTCAGCACGGGGGTGCACGCGCTGCTGCTGGCCCTGCTGGCGGCCTACGTGCGCCTGCGGCTACCGGGTGTGGGCAGCCGGGGCGCATGGCTTACGGCCGCGCTGCTCACGCCGCTGTTCCAGACGGCCGGCTTCTATGGGCAGATGGGCATCGTGTCGCGCTCGCTCACGTTCACGTTCTTCTACGCGTTTCCGCTGGCGCTGCTGCTGGCCTGGCTGCTGCCGTTTTACCGTGCCGCCTGCCAGAAAAAGCCCCTGCACCTGCCGTGGCCGCTGGCCATCGGGTGGATGGTGCTGGCCGTGGTGCTGGCCTTCAATGGCCCGGTGGTGGCGGCCACGGTGGCGGTGCTGCTGGCGGTGGTGGTGGGGCAGTGGCTGTGGGGGCAGCGGCCCACGGGGCTGGCGGCGGCCTGGGCAGCGCGGCCGGCGTGGTGCTCGCCGCAGGCCCTGAGGCTGGGGCTGGCTCTGGCGGTATTGTGCACGTATTCGCTCTTCCTCGGCCGCAACAACATCGAGAACAATCATCCTTTCACCCTCTGGCAGCTGTATCAGCGCCTGCCATACGGCATTTACGAGGAACTTACCAGCAAGCTGGGCCTGCCGCTGCTGCTGGGGTTTGTGCTGCTGAACGCACAGTTGCTGCGCCGCCTGGCACCCACCTCGGCCGAGGCGCAGCGCGTGCGGCAGCTACTGCGCTGGGTGGGGGTGTTTGCGGGGCTCTACATTGCGCTGCTGCCGCTGGGGGGCTACCGGCCCTACCGGTTCTACCTGCTGCGCAACGACTCCATTCTACCCGTGCTGCTGGGGCTGCTGCTGGCCTACGGGCTGTCGGTGGTGTACCTGCTGGGGCAGTTGCGGGGGCGAGCCCGGCAGTGGTACGTGGGCGGGGTGCTGCTGCTGGCTGGCATTTTCCTGAACGCCGACCGCCGGCTGTGGCTGCGCGACAACAATACCTGCGAGCGGCAGGCGCTGGGGCAGCTTTCCTGGGCCGCGGAGGAAGTGGTGCACCTGCCGGCCGAATGCACCGTAATGTCCTGGGAGCGCCTCACCGACTACCGGCAGTCGGCCCTGAATGCTGAGCTGCTGTACTACTGGGGCGTTACGCCCCGCCGCACGTTTTATTACCAGTAAGGCGGTAGCCGATGGGGCGTTTCTTTGCGAAAAATATTGCCCGCCGCCCATGCCCGACCCCGCCGCCCCGTTCCACCTTAATGGCCTCACCATTCATCCCGGCGAGCGGGTGCTTACTCGGCTTGTAGTATCGAAGCTGCCCTCGGGCACTGTGATTGACGTCCCGGTGCACGTACTGCGGGCTACCGCACCCGGCCCCACGCTGCTGCTGATGGGCGGCATGCACGGCGACGAGGTGAACGGCATCGAAACCATCCGGCGGCTGGTGCGGCGCGAGCTGATTACGCCGTTGCGGGGCTCGGTTATCGCCATTCCGCTGCTCAACATCTACGGGTTTCTGAATTTTAGCCGCGAGGTGCCCGACGGCAAGGACGTGAACCGCTCATTTCCAGGGTCGCCGCGCGGCTCGCTGGCCAGCCGCGTGGCCCACCGCTTCATGCGCGAAATCATGCCCCTGATTGAATATGGCATCGATTTTCATACGGGCGGTGCGGCGCGGGCCAACTACCCGCAGGTGCGCACCCAACTCGGCATCGACCCCGAAACCGATGCCCTGGCCCGGGCATTCGCCGCGCCGTTCACGCTGCACGCGGCTCTGCGCGACGGCTCGGTGCGCGAGGCGGCCCACCGCCTGGGCAAGCGCATTATCGTGTATGAAACCGGCGAAAGCCTGCGAATGGATGAGCCGGGCATCGACACGGCCCTGGCGGGCACGCTGCGGGTGTTGCACCACCTGGGCATGGGGGCGGAAGCCCCGCCGCCGGCCCGGGCGGGCATCGTGTGCCGCCGCCATACCTGGGTGCGGGCGCGCTTCGCGGGCCTGTTTCGGGCGCAGGTGCAGCTGGGGCAGTTTGTGGAAAAGGGCCAGGTGTACGGCACCGTGGCCGACCCCTACGGCCAGCAGGCCGTGCGCCTCGAAACGCCCGTGAGCGGCTACGTTATCGGCCTCAATTACATGCCCGTGGTGAACCAGGGCGACGCCCTGCTGCATATTGGCGTGCCGGAGTAGGAGAGGAGGGCAGGATTGCCGCGTTCCGCTCCGCTCGCGATGACATACGGGCTCCTTCCCAATTCAAATACGGCCGCTCCCGCCGATTCCCTACTTTTGTAGCTTCTTCACCATTCATCGTCAATGAAAAACCCCCTTCAGCTTACCATCAACGTTGTGCTGGCGCTGGCCGTCGCCATCCTGTTCTTCCTGCATTTCAACCAAAAAGCAGTGGCCCCGGCCGTGGCCACCAATAGCAGCACCGCCGTTGTAACCACTCCCGAGCCGGCCGCCGACACCACCGCTGCCCCGGCCGAAACGACCCCTGAAACCAGCGCGCCCACCGTGGTCGCCGCCCCGGCGCAGGATAACACCAGCGACTTTTCGGGCAAGCTGGCCTACGTGGAGTCGGGCAAGATGCTCGACGGCTACCAAGGAATGAAGGACGCGCGCAAGGCGTTCGAAAGCAAGGCCCGCGGCTGGGAGAAGCAGAACCAGACCATGCTGGCCGGCTTTAAGGCCAACGTGGAGGGTTACCAGAAGCAGGCCCCGACCTTGAGCGCCGAGCAGCGCGCCGCCACCGAGCAGAAGCTGCAGGAGCAGCAGCAGCAGGTGGCCCAGCAGCAGCAGCAGCTCCAGGCCCAGGCCCAGCAGGAGGAAGCCAAGCTGACCCAGAGCGTGCTCGAAAGCGTGAATAAGAAGGTGGAAGCCTACGGCAAAGCGCACGGCTATAAGCTCATCCTTATTGCCGCCCCCAGCGGCACCATCGCCTACGGCGAGAAAAACCTCGACATCACCGCTCCGGTGCTGGCTTATCTGAACGCCAACTACCGCCGGAAGTAGGGTTTGTAGCTGGCCTTTGTCTCTAGAAGCACGTCATGCTGAGCTTGTCGAAGCATGACGTGCTTTTTCTCTGAGTTTTTTCCTTAGCCAAGGCAACCACAACTCGTAAAACCGGCTCTGCCAATAAATCCGCCCGCCGCGCGTTGGCGGGTACCGCCGCGCCCGTTGGGGCCGGTTCCTTTCTAACCTTTCATCTGCATGAAAACACTTTTTCGCATGGCTGCCCTAGGCGGCCTGCTGCTGGGCGCGACTACGGCACCGGCGCAGCAAACCAATCGGTTCATCATCAGCGGGTATGTGCGCGACGGAGCTACCGGCGAAAACCTGCCCGGCGTGGCCGTGGTGCATCCGGCCAGCAGGCAGGGCACCAGCACCAACACGTTTGGCTTTTACTCGCTCTCACCACCGCCCCGGTCGATTCGGATTTCTACGACCTGTTTCGGCAGCGGCAGCTTTACGTGAGCAACAGCCAGCGCGTGTTCGATACCAGCGAGCTGCCGGGCCGCGCCGATGCCACCTTTTAGCTGCGCGATGCCGCCGGCCGTGTGGTGGAGCGCTACCGGCCCGTGAAGCCAGCCAATCCATCGTACTACGACCCTGGCCTGGGCTACTACCGGCCGGTGCTGGGATTCCGGCCACAAGCCGGGCAGGCCTACACGCTACGTGCCAGCCTGCCCGGCCTGGAAACGGCCGAAAGCACGCTCACCATGCCCGCGCCGGTGAGCATCGTGAGTGGCTCGTTCACGCCCGGCCCAACTTCGAACCCAGCCAATAGGGCCTATGCCGGCCGCCTGAGCGTGGTGCAGGACGACCCCAACGCCAACAACTACTACCTGGCCTTTGCCCGCGTGCCCGATGCCTAGGGCAAGCCCGGGACGGCGGGCACCTGGTCGTCGGTGAATGTGGACTACGGCCGGCAGGGCAGCAGCGTGGCCATCGGGCAGTTCGACCTGTCGAGCACCGGCCAGGCGTATAGTGAGTATCCGTATGCCGATACCAACCTCAACGGCCAGCGCCTGGTCCTGGGCACCGACGTGTATTTCAGCAACTGCGGCTGCTACCAGGGCAACTGCACCCCGGCCGGCTTTCTCGAAGTAACGGTGAGCAGTATCACGGCCGAAGCCTACAGCTTCTACCTCTCGCGCCGCAGCTATTTCGACAGCCAGAATAACCCTTTTGCCGAACCCGCTCCGCTGGCCGGCAACGTGCGCAACGGCTACGGCCTGTCTGGCGGCGCGGCCGATACCACCTACCGCATTCCGCTGTAAGGGTCGGGCGGGGCACTGGCCCAACTTTTGCGGAAGCCCAAGCCTCGGCCAGCGGCAGCCGGCGCATTAAACCCCGCGCGTCTTTCCCGGTCTGAGCTTCGTATATTAGCTGCTAGCTGTCCACTCCCTAATCCATTTACTCGTATGAAAACCCGCTCGTTGTATCTGCTGCTGGTATTGCTGCTGGCCGGGGCCTGTGCCCAGCCGGCCGCCGCCCAGGTTCGCGCTAACATCTCGTTTGGCTACCCGTCGCGCGCCTATTACGGCCCGCGCTACTACGCGCCCCGGCCCCCGGTGGTGTATGCCGTGCCGCCCCCCGTAGTGGTGGTGCCCGGCCCGTACTACGCCCCGCGCCCCGTGTACTACGCGCCCCGGCCCGTGTACTATGCCCCCCGGCCTTACTACGGGCGGGGCTGGGGCCACGGCCGCGGTCGTCGCTGGTAATTCATCCCGGCTTTTCTGCGAATCAGTTGCTTGGAGCCCCACCGCCGCGCGGTGGGGCTTCTTTGTGTTTATGACCAGCGGGGCCGGGGTTTTGGCGTAAGTTTAGCGTCTCACTCCCACCCTGTTTTCACGCTTTTTTCCTGGCTTCTTCTCTTGATTTGCCCGTAGTGGCCCGGTCGGGGCCGGGACGGGTGCTGCCCATTATTGTGCTGGCCCAGTTTGCCGGCACCTCGCTCTGGTTTGCCGGCAACGCCGTGCTGCCCGAGCTGCTGCGCGCCGCCCACCTAAGTGCGGCGGCGCAGCAGCTCGGGCAGCGCGGCGGTGTCGGCAGTGCAGCTGGGCTTTATCGCGGGCACGCTGCTGGTAGGCGTGCTACGCCTGGCCGACCGCCTGCCTCCGGCCCGGCTGTTTCTGCTGAGCGCCGTGTTGGGCAGCCTGGCTAATGCCGCCCTGTTGCTGCCCGGCCCCGGCCTGGAGCGCGTGCTGCTGCTGCGCTTCGCCACCGGGCTGTGTCTGGCGGGTATCTACTCGGTAGGCATGAAAATCGCGGCCGACTACTTCGAGCGTGGGTTGGGGTTGGCGCTGGGCTGGCAGGTGGGGGCGCTGGTGCTGGGCACGGCGCTGCCCCATCTGCTGCGGCTGCTGGCCACCGGGCCGGCCTGGCCGGCGGTAGTGCTGGGC
>JALYUI010000450.1 GCA_030853845.1 Bacteroidota bacterium
GCTGCTCTGGACTATCCTGTTCGGCGCGACCTTCCTGGGCAGCCAGGCCTGGGAGTGGGGCCACTTCATCAATGGCCACGCCGAGCCCACGATTATGGCCGACGGCACCAAGTTTTTCGGCGCCAACCTGCACATGAACCAGTACGGCCCGGTGCTCTTCGCCGACTTGTTCTTCTTCATCACGGGTTTCCACGGAACCCACGTTTTCTCGGGTGTCTGCCTGCTCATCTGGTGCTTCATTGCCACCACCAATGGCACCTTCGAGAAGCGCGGCCACTACGAGATGATTGAAAAAATTGGCCTCTACTGGCACTTCGTGGACCTGGTGTGGGTGTTCGTGTTTACCTTCTTCTACCTCGTTTGAAAAAGAGTTATGAGTTATGAGTTAAAAGTTATGAGTTGGGAAATTCCACTCATGCCTTACGCTTATAACTCATAACTTTTAACTCATAACTCATAACTGAATAAATGGCTTCTCACGCAACTACTGAGCATCTGGCTCCCGGCGAACTCGCCAAACCTAACACTGCCTGGATTTGGCGCATTTTCTTCATACTCGTGGGCATCACGGGCATCGAGTTCGTGTTTGTGTTCCTGATGCACCCGAGCACGCTGCGCAACAGCATTTTCATCGTGCTCACTATCCTGAAGGCGTTCTTCATCGTGGGGGAGTTTATGCACCTCAAGCACGAAACCAAGGGGCTCATCTGGACCATTCTGGTGCCGATGTCGCTACTGGTGTGGCTGCTGGTAGCCCTGATTACCGAAGGCTCGTTTATCGGCGAAGTCCTGCAAAACATGTTCCGATAGCGGATGCGGCCCCGTCAAACCCTGCTGCTGGGGCTGCTGCTATTGTTGCCGGTACTGGCTTTTCTGTTCCTGTACCGCTTCGGCACCAACCGTTACGCGCTGCCCACTTACCTGCCCGACCGTGTGGACTCCACGCTGGTCGGTGGGGAGTGGCGGCGCGATACCGTTTTCCACCAGGTAGCCCCGTTTCGCCTGCCAGCTTCCACGGGCCGCCGCGTGAGCAGCGCCGAGTTGGGCCAGGGCCTCTACATTGCCCAGTTCTACGGTCCCGATGCAGCCAGCGCGCAGGTGGCGCGGCAGCTGTTGCGGGTGCAGGAGAAATTCCGCCACGAGCCCCGCGTGCGCTTAGTGACGTTTGTGCTGGATGAGAAAGCCGCCGCGCCGGCCGGCCTCACGCGCCTGGCCGAGCAGTATGGCACCATTGCGGGCAAGTGGTTTTTCCTGGCCGGCGCGCCCGATACGCTGCGGCAGCTTACACAGCAGGAGTTTCGCCTCACTGCCGACCCCAAGCGCCTGCCGGGGGCGATGTACACGGCCAACATCCCCGCCGGCCGGCTGTTGCTGGTTGACAACCAGCGCCGCGTGCGGGGCCTATACGACGGCACCGACGGACGCGAAATCGACCGCCTCCTCACCGAGGTTACCGTGCAGCTTTACGACTATGAACACCCCCACTGAACAATTGCACCCCCCGGTGCTGGCTCCCGGCGACTACACGCGCTACAAAATTATTCTTGGCACGCTGGGCGCGGTGGTGCCGCTGCTGGTGGCCGTGCTGTACTACCTGCCCGAAACGTTCCGCATTCCGGGCGCGCAGGTGAAGTTCCTGCCGGCCCTGAATGCCGTGCTGAACTCGCTAACGGCAGTATGCCTGCTGGCCGGCTACTATTTCATCCGCCAAAAAGACGTACTCAAGCACCGCGCTATGATGGGCACGGCCTTCGCGCTGGGCGGGCTGTTTCTGCTTTCGTACGTGGCCTACCATTCGCAAGTGGCCAGCACGCACTTCGGGGGCACGGGCACTATTCGCGGCATCTATTTCTTTCTGCTGCTCACGCACATCAGCCTGGCCGTGGTAACGGTGGCGCTGGTGCTGTTTACGCTCTACTTCGCCCTCACGGGCCAGTACACCAAGCACCGCGCTATTGCCCGCTGGACGTTCCCGGTGTGGCTGTACGTGTCGGTGACGGGCGTTATCGTGTATTTCATGATTTCGCCGTATTATACCTGATATTGAGAAACTTTGCGACTTACCGCGTGTTCCATTTACTATGAAAAAGACCTTTTTTGCCGCTTCGTTCGCCCTGCTGCTGGGCGTACTGCTGAGCATGGCCCCGCTGGCGGCCCGCGCCCAGTGCACCATGTGTAAATCGCAGATTGAAGCCGCCCGCCAGGAAAACGACGACTATGATGTGGCCGGTCTCAACAAAGGCATTCTGTATATGATGACCGTGCCCTACATCCTGATAGGCGCGGTGGGCTACTTCTGGTACCGTCGTACCCACCCGAAAAAGGCTCAGGCCTAATGGCGGAGCCCGCTGTGGCACCGGCTTCTCCGACCCTCGCTTTACTGAAACTGCGGTGTCCGCGCTGCCACCGGGGCCGGCTGTTCACCCACCGGGCCTGGAGCTGGAAATTCGTGGACATGCCCGCCGCGTGTCCCGTGTGCCGACAGACTTACGAGCCGGAGCCGGGATTCTACTACGGGGCCATGTACATCAGTTCGGGATTTTCGACGGGTTTGCTGCTGACCGTTGGCTTTCTGCTCAACTACTTCGCCCACGACCCGCCGCTATGGGTATACATCGTAACGGTGGGCGTGGCGGTGGTGGCGGTAACCCCGCTACTATTCCGCTACTCGCGCGCAATAATGCTTTACGGCTTCGGCGGTGCCCGTTTCGACCCGCGCTTCTTGTCCGGCAATTCCTGATTGAAAATAAAAACGGCTGCCCGAGGGCAGCCGTTTTTATTTTGGGGTGATGCAGCGCAAAACCTGTTGTTCGCACTACACCATTACGGTGGGGAGAAACTTCGGAGCTTCGCGTTTGTGCGTGGCCTGCTCGTAGGCGTAGCCCAGCGCCAGCAGCGGCCCTTCCTGGTAAGCGGTGCCCACGAACGATAGACCCACGGGCAATCCCAGTGCCTGGCCCATCGGCACGGTAAGGTGGGGGTAGCCGGCCATTGCGGCCGGGGAAGAGAAGTCAACGCCCGTCGAGTAGTCGCCGTTTACCCAGTCGATACACCAGGCCGGGCCGGTGGTCACGCCCACGATGGCATTGAGCTGGTGCGTTTTCAGCAGGCCGTCGATGGCCTGACGGGCACCGGGTACGGTTTTATGCACGGCTGCTTTGTATTTGGGATTGTTCAACCCATCAGTGGTTTCCGCCTTTATCAGCGTTTCCTGCTGGAAAAAGGGCATGGCCTCGGCTGCATGGGCCTTATTGTAGGCAATAACATCGGCCAGATTTTTTATCTCGCCCCCCGCTCCGGCCAGGTACTTATTTACTCCATCCTTGAACTCGTAGAGCAGCACGTCGAATTCGGCTTCGCCCAGCGGGTTCACTAGCTTGTTCAGCTCCACTTCAACGATGGTCGCGCCCTGCGCTTTGAGCGCGGCCACGGCTTCTTTCAGGAGCGCAGCCACGGCAGGCGGGCCGTTAAGGTGAGATTTTTCCACGCCCAGGCGCTGGCCTTTCAGCGCGTCGGGCTTTAGGAAAGGCGTGTAATCGTTGGGGTTGCCGGTGGGAATGGG
>JALYUI010000455.1 GCA_030853845.1 Bacteroidota bacterium
TTGTCATAGTCCACGGCAAAAGCCGGGTGCGGGTAGCTGGTGTGGCCCTCGCGGGTGGTAGGCGCGGCTGGCTTGGCCGCCAGGGCCAGGCCGGGGGCCCCGGCCCGCCCGATGCCGCGTAGCGCGAAGCACACCTGCCAGGCCGGCGCGGCCCCATCCTGGGCGGGGGCTGCTACCGTGTAGCTGGCGGGCCCCAAGGTAGCCGTCAGGTGCTGGGCGTAGTTGCCGGCCGTGAGGTTACCCGTCCTGGCGTCGGCGCTCAGGAATAAGGAGCGGCGGCGCACATCGGCCATGACGCTGGCCAGCGCGCCGTGGCTGGTGTCGGCCGGTGCGGCCACCCGGGGCCGCCCGGCCAGCGAGCAGGCCGCCGCTGCCACGCGCCCCGAAGGCGCGGCAGGACGGAGAATGGCCGGGCCGCTGGCTGGCAGGGCCAGAAGCAATAGCGGAAGCAAGTAAGCGTGTTTCATGAAGCTTCGAAGACAGATTTGAACAATGATAGTCTCAAAAGTGAGCATGTAGTGACTTCATTCTTTAACTTATTGCGGCCAGTGTAGGCCCGCGTACCGCCTGGCTGCTCACGCTCGGTGGTCTTTTGAGAGACAGCGGCCGAGCAGTTCCAACGCGCAAACAGCCCCCGCGCCGCAAGGCACGGGGGCGGTAACAAAGCGTAAGAGCTGCCCCTATTCCACCGTGAGGCGCAGGGCTTTGCTGCCCACGCGCACCACGTACACGCCGGTGGGCAGCCCGGCCGGCAGGGCCAGGGCCGCCGTGCCGCTGGCATCGGCCGGGGCCGAGGTCACGAGGCGGCCCAGCGCGTCGAACACCGTGACCAGCGTACCGGGCAGCGCGCCCGTGAGCGTGGCCGCACTGCCGGGGGTGGGGTTGGGGAACAGGGCCAGCGTGGCCGGTCCGCCCACGCGCACCACCCGCACTGGCGAGTAGCTGAACGTACCATCCAAATCCACCTGCCGCAGGCGGTAGTAGAGCAGGTCGGTTTCGCCGGGGTACTTCGTGTCGAGGAAGTTGTAGTGGTGGGCGCTGGTGCTGCTGCCGGCGGCGGCCACCTGGCCGATGCGCTCGAACGTGCGGCCATCGCGGCTGCGCTCCACTTCAAACCGGTCGGAGTTCTTTTCCGAGGCCGTGGCCCAGGCCAGCGCCACGGTGGTGCCGTGCTTCTCAGCCGTGAAGCTGACTAACTCCACGGGCAGCGGGGCGCTGCTGCCGGTCAGGTAGAACTCGCTGAAGTGGTCGGCCACGCTCATTTCGGCCACGAACCAAACCGTGCCGGCCGGCGAGCTGGCCGGGGCGGCCAGGGTGCGGTGCTCGGCGCTGGCCACGTCGTTAGCCAGGTCGCAGTCTTCGTTGGGGCCGCTGTACTGGGTGGCTTTCAGGTTGGCCAGCGTGGCGGTGGGGTCGGCCACCTGCAGGCGGGCCTGCTCGCTGTTGAGGCCGTAGAGGCGCAGGGCCACCGTGCGGCCGTCGAAGCGGCCGGCGCTGGCCGTGAGGTGCCAGTTACGGCCCAGGTAGTAACGGTTGCCGGCATCCTGGCGCACGGCGGCGGCCGGGTTGGCGCGTAGCACGTCCAGGGCCAGGTCGCCGAGTGAGGCACCGGTGTAGCTGTAGGCCGCTACCACCTGGCCGCTGCTGCTGAGCAGGTAGTGCCAGGCCCCGTCGTTGAGGCTGGCGGTGGCCGGCACGGCGGCGGCGCAGGCATCCAGGGTGCCGCCATCGTACACGGCCAGCACGATGAAGACTGGCCCGCCCGCGCTGCTGTTGCCGGCCGTCGTCACCACTACCACGCTGCTGCCCGGCGCGGCCCCGGCCGGCACCATCGCCGTGAGCACCGTGGGCGACACGTAGGTAACCGCTGCCGCCACCCCGCCGATGCTGACGGTGCTGCCCGCCGCGAAGCCCGTGCCGGTGATGGTGACGGGCAGGCCCGGCAGTTCGGCCGGCACGCTAAAGGCTGTGACCGTGGGCAGTACCGTGGTGCAGGGCGTGAGGACCACGGCGTTGGACGGGGCCGAGGTTTCGCCATTGAGGCTGGCCACGACCGAGTAGCTGCCGGGCGTGCTGGTGACGAGCGCGCCGGTAGTGGTGACATTGCCCGTCGCGAAGGTGAAGCTGGCCCCGCCCACGGCCGTGGGCGCGGTGTTCGGGCTGCCGTCGGGCAGCAGGCGGATGAGGTGGCCAGCGGGGGAGCCCTGGTACTGTGTGAAGCGGCCACCCACCACCACGCTGCCGTCGGGCTGAACCGCCACGCGGCGCACCGCCAGGTCGAAGCCCGCACCGATAGCGAGCGTGGCGTCGAGCGTGCCGTCGGTCAGGAGCCGGGCCAGTCGGTTTTGCGGCAGGCCCTTGTAATTGACTAACTGCCCACCCACCAGTATTTTGCCATCGGGCTGCAGGACTACTACGTTTACCGCCGTGTTGTTGCCGGTGCTGTTCGTGAAGCCCGAACCCGTCACGAAGGAGGCGTCGCGGGCGCCGTAGGGGTCGAGGCGGATAATCCCGCCCAGGCCCGTGGCACCGTTGTAGCTGCCGAACGACCCGCCCACCAGCACGTTGCCATCGGCCTGCAAGGCCAGGCTGCTCATATTGTTGTCGAAGCCCGAACCTGTCGCGAAGGAAGCGTCGTAGCTGCCGTTGGCGGTGAGCCGGGCAATGGCGGCGCCGTGGGCCGTGCCGTTGAAGCTCGTAAAATAGCCGCCCATCAGGACCTTGCCATCGGGCTGTAGCGCCAGCGCAGACACGATGCCATTAAAGCCCGAACCCGTCAGGAAGGAGGCGTCGCGGCTGCCGTCGGGGTTGAGGCGGATAATCCCGCCCAGGCCCGTGGTGCCGTTGTAGCTGCTGAACTGCCCGCCCACCAATAGCTGGCCGTCGGGCTGTACTACGATGGCCGCCGCGATGCTGGCCGTCACGTTGGTCGCGGCAGCGAAGCCACTGCCGGTGGCAAAGGTGGCGTCGGGGCTGCCATCGGGGTTGAGGCGGATGATGCGGTTGGCCACCGTGCCGTTGTACGTCGTGAAATCGCCCACCACCACCACCTTGCCATCGGCCTGTAGCGCCAGGGCCTGTACGGTGTTGTCGAAGCCCGTGCCGGTGCTGAAGGCCGCATCGAACGTGCCGTCCGGGTTGAGCTGCACGAGGCGGTTGGCCGGCAGCCCGTCGTAGGCGGTGAAGGCCCCGCCCAGCAGCAGCTTGCCGTTGGGGCGCACCCCGATGCCGTACGTGTTGACAGTCGTGGCGGCACTCAGGCCCGCCCCGGTCGTGAATGCCGGGCGGCTGGCCGTGCCCGTGAGCGTGCGTGGGGCGCAGGCATCGAGCGGCCCGGCCGTACTCAGCGTGGCCAGCAGGCCCGCCGGTCGCGGCGTGTAAGTGAAGGCCGTAGCCGTGCTCAGGGCCAGGCCCGTCCGCGAGGTAAGGGTGAGCACGCCGCTAATCGCACCCACCGGCACCAGCACCGTGAGGCTGGTGGCCGACTGCGCCGTGATAAGCGCCAGCTCGGAGCCGGTGCCAAAGCGCACGCCGCGCACCGTGTTCAGGTTGGTGCCCGTGATGGTGACGGGCGTGCCCGCCGGCCCGCTCGGCGGCGAAAAGCCGGCGAGGGTGGGCGGCAGGGCCGTATTGAGGCGGATAAACAGCTCGGCGTAGTCAAAAGCAATGCGGCCATTAACGTAGCCCCTGGAGTTACCGAAGTGCGAGGTGAGCAGGTCCAGCGTGCCGTCGCCGTCCATATCGCCCAGCGCCACGAACGGCTGACTCCCCCCGCTGCCTACGTCGGAGCCGCCACTGAACGCGCCGCTGCCGTTGTTGAGCCGCACCCCCACTTGCCCCGCGGCGGCATAACTCATACTTGGGTTGTTGCCGGCTGTCACCAGGTCCAGGTCGCCGTCGCCGTCCACGTCGCCCAGGGCCAGGGTTTTCGGGGCGAAAGCCAGGGAGTAGTCGCCGCCGCCGCCGAAGGTGCCGTCGCCGTTGTTGAGCCGCACGCTCACCGTGCTGGTAGCGGAGCTGCTCGTGGCCAGGTCCAGGTCGCCGTCGCCGTCCACGTCGCCCACCACCAGTTTGGTTGTTGCCCCGCCCATCGGCACGTTGTACGTGCCGCTGAACACGCCGCGGCTGTTGTTGAGCCGCACACTCACCTGGCTGCCATTGGCCACCAGCGCATCCAGGTCGCCGTCGCCGTCCACATCGGCCAGGGCCACATCCGTCGCCGTAGTGTTCGTGATGTAGTTGCCGTTGTTGGTGAAGTTCCCACTGCCATCATTGAAGTTCAACGACGCCTGGGCGGCAGCCGTGAGCATGTCTAGGTCGCCGTCGCCGTCCAGGTCGCCCAGCACCGTATGGGTAGGGCGGACGTTGACTTGCGTAGCCCGGGAAGTCCCAAAAACACCGCTGCCGTTGTTCAGCCGCGTGTATACCTGATTCATGTCGCTACCGGAGGCGGTAGTTGTCCCGCTCGTCATCAGGTCCAGGTCGCCGTCGCCGTCCACGTCGGCCAGGGTAATGGCCGTGGGGTAGGTGGCACTGTATTCGACGAGGGGCCCCAGCTGGCCGTTGCCCAAACCAAACCGCACCACCACCGAGCCAAATGCACTGGAGCCTCCGTAAAAATCGCCCGTCACCACGTCCAGCAGGCCGTCGCCGTTCAGGTCGCCCACCGCCACGCTCTGCGACTGCCCCTGCATGGCGTAGGACGTGGCGGGGTCCAGGAACGTGGCGGGGGCCTGGGCCGTCTCCGCCGTAAACTCGTGCACCTTGGGCACCGTGTTGTAGCCATTCGTGCCCTGCACCGTGGCTGGCACCGTCACGAACACCCGCTCGCCGGGCGCAAAGCTGCGGGCCGGGTTCACCGTGATGGTGCTGCCGCTGGCCGTGGCGTTGCCGCCGCGCACCAGCTGCCCGCCCCGCTGCGAGCCGAATACGCGCACGTTGCCAGCCGTGGCCGCATCTATCGGCTGCGAGAAGGTGAGCGCCACGTTGGCCCCCAGCGGCGCCGTGGGCAGGTTGCGCGCCGGCGAAACACTGGTGAGCAAGGGAGCCTGGCTCGGGGCCAGCAGCGGGGTGGCGGCCCCGGTCAGGTAGAACTCCGAGAAGTGGTCGGCCACGCTCACCTCGGCCGTAAACCAGTCGGCCCCGGCCAGCGCCGTGGCGGGCGCGGCCAGCAGGCGGCGCTCGCCGGCCGGGTCGTTGTCGAGCAGGGTGCAGTTTTCGTTGTAGCCGCTGTATTGCGAAGCCTTCAGGTTAGTCAGCGTGGCGTTGGCATCCACGGCGGCCAAGCGGGCCAGCTCGCTGCTCAGCCCAAAGAAGCGCACGCGCACCGCCGAGCCGGTAAAGGTTTTGTTGGTGGCCGTGAGGAAGAAGTTGCGGTCGAGGTAGGCGCGGCTGCCATCATCGCGCACTGGTACGGCCGTGGCCGTGCCCAAGGCGTTGAGGCTGGCCGAAACCGTGCCCAGGTTGCGGGTGTCCTCAATGGCGGCCACCACGGCCCCGCCCGCGCCGGGCAGGCGCAGGTAGCGCCAGTTGCCCGCGCCCCCGGTGCCCGTGAGGCTCGCGGTGGCCGTGGGCAGGCAGCCGCTGGCGGCGGTGCCCCGGTACACTTGCAGCACCTCAAACGCCGGGCTGTTGGGGCTGCTGCCGTTGGCGTTGCTCACCACCACGGCGCTGCTGCCGGGCGTGGCCCCCACCGGCACCACGGCCGTGAGGGAGGTAGTTGAAGTGAACGTCACGCTGGCCGCTGCCACCCCGCCGAAGCTGACGGTGCTGCCGCTGGTGAAGTTGAGGCCGGTAAGCACCACGGCCTGGCCCGGCAGCTCGGCGGCGCGGCTCAGGGTGTTGAGAATAGGCGTGGGCTGCCCCACCGTGAAGGCCGTGCTGCTGCCCGCGCCGCAGCCGGCAAACACGCTCACGGTGCCCGCGCCCAGGGTGGCCCCGGCCGGCACCACGAAGGTGAAGCCGGTGGCGGTGCTGTTGGTGACGCTGGCCAGGGCGCTGGCCCCGTTCACGGTTAGCGTCGTCAAACCGGCCAGGCCGGTGCCCGTCACGGTGACGGGGCTGCTGGCCCCGGCCGTGGTGGGCGAGAAAATGAGCAGGCTCACGGGGTTGAATATCAGCACCGGGCTGCTACGCTGCGTGGTGCTGCCGTCGCCCACCTGGCCGCTGCCGTTCAGGCCCCAGGCCCACACGGCCCCGCAGCTTTGCTCGCCCGCCGAGTACGCGGTGCCCGCCGCCGCGCTCGTCCAGCTGGTGAGGGCTGCCATGGCTTGCGGGGTGATTTGAGGCGAAGTCGTATTGCCCAGGCCGAGCTGGCCGTTGGCGTTCTGGCCCCAGGCCCAAAGGGTGCCGTCGGCCTGCACGGCCAGCGAGTGCGCGTCGCCGGCGGCGGCGCTCATCCAGTTGGTGCCGGTGCCCACCCGCTGCGGGGCGTTTTGGTTGGTCGTGTTGCCGAGGCCCAGCTGGCCGTTCACGTTGTTGCCCCAGGCCCAGAGCGAGCCGTCGGCCTGCACTGCTACCGTGTGGGCGTTGCCCGCCGCCGCGCTGGCCCAGCCGGTGCCGAGGCCCACCCGCTGCGGCGTGTTTTGGCCGGTGTTGTTGCCGAGGCCCAGCTGGCCCTTAGTATTCCCCCCCCAGGCCCAGAGCGAGCCGTCGGCCTGCACGGCCGCCGTGTGGTCGTAGCCCGCCGCCACGCTCACCCAGCTGGTGCCGAGGCCCACCCGCTGCGGGGCGTTTTGGCTGGTGTTGTTGCCCAGGCCGAGCTGGCTGAAGGCGTTGTAGCCCCAGGCCCAGAGCGTGCCGTCGGCCTGCACGGCCAACGTGTAGGCGTTGCCCGCCGCCACGCTGGCCCAGGTGGTGCCGAGGCCCACCCGCTGCGGGGCGTTTTGGCTGGTATTGTTGCCCAGGCCGAGCTGGCCGTTGGTATTCAGGCCCCAGGCCCAGAGCGAACCATCGGCCTGCACGGCCAGGGTGTGCGCGTTGCCGGCCGACACGCTCACCCAAGTGGTGGCGGTGCCCACTTGCTGCGGGGTGGTCTGGCCAGTGTTGTTGCCCAGGCCAAGCTGGCCGCTGGCGTTGTTACCCCAGGCCCAAAGGGTGCCATCGGCCCGCACGGCCAGCGTGTGGCTGGCCCCGGTGGCCAGGGTGGTGGCCCGCGCAAACAGGGCCGTGGCCACCGGCGAGGCGCCCCCGCCCGTGCTGACCGTGAGGGGGCCGCTCCGGGCTCCGGCTGGCACCACGATGCCCGTTATCTGCGTGCCGGTCGCGTTCACCACGAAGCCACTATTCACCGTGCGGACGCCGGCGCTGCCAAAAAAGGTAATGCTGCTCGTGCCCGTCAGGTTGGTGCCGGTCAGGGTCAGCACCGAGCCCGGCACGCCAATGAAAGGACTCACCGCCGTGAGGGTGGGGGCCACCACGGTGAAGGGGGCCGTGCTGGTGGCCGTGCCGTAGGGGGCCGTCACGCTGATGAGGCCGGAGGCATTGCCGGCCGGCACGGGCACGGTGATTTGCGTGTCGGAGTTTACCACGAAGCCCGTAGCCGGCACGCCGTTGAAGGTCACAGCCGAGGCATTGGTGAATTCAGTGCCCGTGATGACCACGCTCGTGCCCGCCGCCCCGCTGGTGGGCGTGAAGCTGCTGATGGTGGGGTTGACGCAGGAAATAGCGGCCGCAAAGCCCGCCAGGTAATAGTTGGTGCTGATGGACGTAAAGCGCAGCGTGAGCTGGCCCGTGGGGTTGGTGGCCGTCACCACGGCGTTGGGGCTGCTGCCGTAGCTGAAAGAGCGGATTAGCGGGGCGCTGGTGTTGGGCCCGTCGTACACGCGCAGGACATCGGAGCCCCCTCGGATGTCCACCACGGAAAACGTGAGGCGCACTTTGGCCCCGGCCGTGCCGGGGCTGAGGGTAGTGGTCAGGTTCTCGTTGTTGCCGTAGGTGCCGTAAGGTCCGCCCGAGTCGTAGATGTTGCCCGAGCAGGTCGTGATAGCCGCCGTGCCGATGAGGATAACGTCGGAGCCGAAGACGCTGCTGCTGGTGCCCGTGCCCAGGGTGGTGGTCACGCTAATGGGGCCGGCGACGACCCCGGCCGGCACCGGCACCGTGATTTGGGTGGGTGAATTCACCACGAAGCCCGGCGCCGCCGTGCCGTTGAAGGCCACGCCCGTAGTGCCGGTAAAGCTGGTACCCGTGATGACCACGCTGGTGCCTGCGGCCCCGCTGGTGGGCGTGAAGCTGCTGATGACCGGGGGCAGGGGCGTGAAGTTGCCGGGGCTGCTGCCCGCGCCGTTGGCGTTGCTCACGCTGATGCGCCCCAGGGGAGCACCGGCGGGCACCGGCACGGTGATTTGGGTGGCGGAATTCACCACGAAACCCGGCGCCGCCACGCGGTTGCTATAGACCGCGCCGTTAAAGGCCACGCCCGTCGCGTTGGTAAAATTGGTGCCCGTAAGCACCACCAACACGCCCTGCCCCCCGCTGGTGGGGGCGAAGCTGCTGACGTTGGGCGTGTTCATCACGCAGGAAATAGCCGCTTCAAAATTGGCAATTGGCGTGCGAAAGTCGTTGCCGGACGCCAGGCTCACCGTAAGCTGGCCGCCGGCGCTGGTCGCCGTTATGGGGGCGGGGCTGAAATACGTGATGCCACTGGGGTCGGGCGTATTGAAGGACGCGATGAGCGGGGCATTGGTGTCC
>JALYUI010000474.1 GCA_030853845.1 Bacteroidota bacterium
CCTGCTCGGGCAACGGCCTGGCCTCGTCCGTCACCTTCCCCAGCACGGCCGGCACGCCCTACTTCCTCTACGTGCAGGGTTTCAGCGCGACCCTCGATTTCGGCCTGAGCCTGACCTGCGTGGCCCCCGCGCCGCAAAGCCTGACGGTAACCAACGGCCAGAATGTAACCGCGAATGGCCCGTACAGCACCATCACGGTGCAAAGTGGCGGCACCCTGACGCTGGGCGGCCCCACGTCGGCTACCGGCGCGGTGCAGATTCAGACCGGCGGCGTGTTCATCACGGCCTGCCAGCCGCTTACCGGGGCTGGCAGCTTCGACCTGCAATCTGGCGCGGAGCTTCGTATCTGCGACCCGGCCGGCATTGCTGCCACCGGCGCGGTAGGGGCGGTGCAGCTTTCGGGCACCCGCACGTATGCCACCGATGCTTCTTACACTTACAATGGCACGGTGGCCCAGCTCACGGGGTCCGGCCTGCCCGGCAACGTGCGCAACCTGACGGTGAACAACGCCGCCGGCCTCAGCCTGAGCCAGGGGGTAAGCATCACGCAAGTGGCGCGCCTCACCAATGGCAACCTGACTACCGGTGGCCAGGCCTTTACGCTGTTGTCATCGGCGGCCGGCACGGCGCTGATTGATAACAGCGGCGGCACGGTAGCAGGCACCGGCACGATGCAGCGGGCCATTACGAGTGCCAATTCGCTGGGCTACCGCCACTATAGCACACCCGTGGCCCTAACTGCCGTGAGTGCGCTGGGAGCGCCGGTCACCAACCCGGTCTACAATACCTCGCCCACGCCCGGCACGGTGTCGCCGTTTCCCACCATTTTTGGCTACGATGAAAGCCGGGTGGGCACCGTCACGTCGAACTACGGGCCGTTTGACCAGGGCTGGTTCTCCCCGGCCAGCGGCAGCACGCTCATGCTGCTCAACCGGGGCTACACGGTGAATACCGGCAGCAGCACCGTGGTGAGCTTTACCGGTACCTTCAACAACGCGACCCAGAATTCAGGCAGCCTGAGCCGCGGCACCGATGCCCAGGCGGGCTGGCAGCTGCTGGGTAACCCCTACCCCAGCCCCCTGGACTGGAGTTCCGTAACCATCGGCCAGATGCCGGGCATGGATGGCTCGATGTATGTGTTCCAGAGCAGTGGGCAGTATGCCGGCAGCTACCGCAGCTACCAGAATGGCGTAGGCGGGCCTTCGCCGCTGATTGATGCCGGCTCGGGCTACTTTGCCCGCGTGACTGCGCCGGGCACCCCCGGCGCGGTGAACCTGACCAATGCCAACCGCGTGACCACCTTCGGCGCGCAGCCGGCCTTCGGGCGCGGCCTCCAGGACACGCGGCCCCAGCTACAATTGCAGCTGGCCGGGACCGGCCTGCACGACGATGCCTTCCTCTACCTCGAAACAGGGGCCACGACCGGGCTTGATGCCTACTTCGACGCGACGAAGCTGGCCAACCCCAGCGGCCTCGACCTGGCCTCGCTGGCTGGCAACGAAAAGCTGGCCATCAACGGCCTGGCCCCGCTCACCACGACGGATGTGATAGTGCCCCTGACGCTACGGGTGCCGCAGGCTGGCAGCTTCACGCTGGAAGTAGCCAACCTCGACAACTTTGGCACCGCCACGGTGTACCTGCGCGATGCCCTCACCGGCACGCAGCAGGTGCTGGCGGCGGGCACCCGCTACGCCTTCACGCTGGCTACCACCACGGCCGGCAACGGGCGCTTCAGCGTGGTGTTCCGCCCGGCAACCGTTACGGCTACGGCCACTTCGCTGAATCCCGGCACGGTGAGCGTGTATCCCAACCCGGCGCAGAGCAGCTTCACCCTGCTGCTGCCACCATTGGCTGGCCAGCACGAAGTGCACGCTACGCTGCTGAACGCCCTGGGACAAGTAGTGCTCACGCGCACCATTGGCCTGACGGCCGCCGGCGCAACGGCCAGCTTTGATACGCACCTGCTGGCGACGGGCGTTTACACATTACGCCTACAGGCCGAAAACCAAGTCATGAGCAGCCGCGTAGTGATAAAATAGTGGTATATTTCGAATTGCCCCGGCAAGGTCATTGTCGGGGCAATTCAACCAGCCCTATTTTTGACTATCCCTGAAGTTTACATCTTTCACCTCTTCCATACCTCGCATCACTTTTCGTATGAAATCATTTCTTCTGACTCGTTTACTTCCCACTCTCCTCTTGCTGGTGGCTTTTGGTGAAACCGTGCTGGCCCAGGCCCCGGCCGATGGCGGCCCGGCTCCAACCGGTCCTACCTCTATTCCCCTGGATGGGGGCGTGTCGCTGCTGCTGGCCGGAGGCGTCGTATATGGCCTGAACCACCTGCGCAACCGCCGCAAGCGCACCTAGCCCTGTTGTTTTGTGCCCTAGTGGCACTGCCAGCTCAACAGCGGCTCTTTCGATGAGAGAGCCGCTGTTTTAGGTTAATTTTATCCCGGCTGCGTTACTATTTTGTCCCTTGTATGTCTCCTACTGCGCCCAACGCTGCGGGCAACCGCCTGCTATTCCGCTTTTTTCTGGTGGCAGCCGCCATGTATTTGGCCTGGTTTTTTGGCTATGAGCAGTGGCTGGCGCAGGATGGCCGGCTCGATACCGTGCTCTGCAACCAGATTGCGAGTGCCAGTGTAGTCGTACTGCGGGCCATGGGCTTTGCTGCCACGCTCGACCCGACGCACGCCAACCTTTTACTAATGAGCGGGGAGCCGAGCGTAATAGTTGGCGCGCCCTGCAATGGCCTGGTGCTATACGCGCTGTTTGGCGGCTTCGTGCTGGCCTTTCCGGGGCCGTGGGAGCGGAAGGCCTGGTTTATTCCGGCCGGCATCGTGCTCATCTGGCTACTGAACGTGGTGCGCGTGGCGGCGCTGGCCATCAACCACCACTACGCCCACGCGACCGTCGACTTCAACCACCACTACACGTTTACCTTCGTGGTTTACGGCTGCATTTTCGGCCTCTGGATGCTGTGGGCACGCCGACTGGCCGTACCGGCCCACTAGCACCGCCCCGGCCTTTCCGTGAGCTACCCTGCCCAACCTGCGTCCCCCACCCGCCCGGCCAGCCTTTCCCGCTGGCTGCTACCGGGCCTGCTGTTGCTGGCCCTGCTACTACTCGGGGTGTACAACGACCCCGTACTGGATTGGATGACTACGGTGTGGCAGCGCGGGCTGGGTCTTTTCGGCCTCGGCCACTCCGCCGCCGCCATGCAGCAAGGTATCGACGCGGGCATTACCCGCCGGTTTCTGCTGGCAGTAGCCACCTACGCGGCGCTGTATCTGGGCTTGTGCCTGCTGCTGCTGTGGCTGCTGCTGCGCCCGGCCCAATGGCAGCTGGCCTGGCGGCTATATGCCGGGGGGCTGGCGCTGTACGTGGCCATTGCGGTGCTGGGCAAGCTGGCCGGCAATGCCCAATGGGCCTACCGCCTGAGCCGCCATCTGCTCGATTTTATTGTGAGCCCGCTGCCGGTGGGTGCGCTCTACGTGCTGTTCCGGGCCGGTTTCGGGCCGGTAGAGCGGCCGGAGTAGCTGGCCCAATGGGAATGAGCAGGCAGGGGAAGACTTCCCCTCAGGGAGAGGATAGCACCGAAGTAGTGCCTTGTCGGAGCAGACTGCCGGGCTGCTGGCTCATTGAGGAGCGTGCGCCGAATTACGCATGGTATCAGCGAGTAGTCGCTGCATTAACCGGACTGCGTTTCGGACGAAATATTTTAACGGGTTGGAACTTTTTCCGCAGTTTGTGGAACAAAATTTGTTGTCGGCTAAGTCCAAAACTATAAAGCTTTTACACTCTGTTCTTCTGGTACTGAAACCGAATGAGGCCGGATGCTTTTTTGTATCAATTCTGCTTCCTTTCCACACGAAAAATTACCTACCCTGCCTGGCTCACCGGCTAATAACCTAACCCGACAGGGGGCAGCACATAGTAGCTACTCGCCTTGATTTATGCCCATTTATGGTGGCCCATGTTGGCTTATCCGAAGCCCTTTTCTGCCACCACCCCCACTGTGTGCCACACAAATAGCCAGCGCGGCTTGGTCGGCGCGGCTCGCAGATAGGCCCACGTAGTCCGTAGGCAGGCCGCCTGCTGCAACCAATTATTTGCTCACTTTTCCATTTCCACTCATGAAGAACCATTTACCATTTGTTCTCTTGCTGCTGTTCAGCAGCCTGCTCACCTCGGTGCCCGTGGCGCGGGCTTCGCACCTGCTGGGCTGCGACATGACCTATACTTCGCTCGGGGGCAACCAGTACCGGGTGAAGTTTCGCCTGTACCGCGACTGCTCGGGCATCACTGCCTCGGGCTTCATGCTGAGCTGCCGCAACGGCGGCTGCAACACCGCCGCAACCGTAACGGCCTCACTAGTGCAGCAGGGGCAACCCGTGCCCGCTACGCCACTGGGGCCGAACACGCCCGGCAGCTGCCAGAATCCCTCGTCGCTATACCCGCTCTACGACTTCACCACCTACCAGGCCGACGTGACCCTGCCCCCCGGGCAGTGGACGCTGAGCACCTCGCAGGGCGCGCGGCCGGATATTGCCAACCTGTTGAACTCCAGCGCGAGCGACCTCTATGCCGAAGCGTACCTCGACAACCGCAACGCTGGGACCACGGCCGTGCGCAACACCTCGCCCCAGTTCGACCCGCAGGATATTCCGATTCAGTACGTGTGCGTCAACTGGCGTACTACGTTGAATTTTTCTTCCACTGAGCCCGAAGGCGACTCGCTGGTATATGCGCTGGCAGCTCCGTTGCAAGGCTGCGGCCAGCCGATGTCTTATAAGCCTTATCTGGGGGCGCAGGGCGGGGTAGTTATTCTTCATACCAATCCGCTGTGCGTACTACAGGTGCCGCAACTGCAGCAGGGCAGCACGTTCAGCCCAACTTTGCCCATTCCCGTGGCCCTGGATACAACCGGCTCGTGCCCCATCAGGACTGGGGTTCCACAGTTTTACTTCAACCAGCAGGCCCGCACTATCACTCTAACACCCAACCGCTACATGCCCACCACCTCGGCGGCCGACGGGGCCAACAAATACCAGGTAGTGATGGAAGTGAGCGAGTACCGCCGCCTGGACGGGGTGGCCCGGCTGGTGGGGCGCGTGCGCCGCGAGGCCGTGCTGATTGTGGTGGACTGCGGCCCCAACACGCCCCCCAACCCCGTCACGGTGAGCGCCCGAACGGCACTTTCCGGCACCCGCGCCGTGAACATGCCCGACACCACCCAGCTCGACGTGGCCGCGTGCAGCTACTCACGTATCAGCCTCGACTTCACCGACCCCGACAACCTGCGCACCCCCAGCGCCCACCAGATTCTGACCGTGACGATGCCCAGCGACATCAACACCAACCCTACTCTGCTCGACAATGGCGACATTGGCACGTTTGCCCTGACCGGCAACGTGTCGGAGCATCCGGTGGGCACCCTGTTTCTACAGCCCTCGCCCAATGCCGTAGGCCGCATTATCCGGCTCCCCTTCCATACCGAAGACAACGCCAACCCCGTGAAGGGCCTGCAAAACCGCGTCCTCATCATCCGGGTGCTCAAGCAGAACCTGGCCCGTATTGTGGCTGGCACTTCCTCCGGTATTCCCGTCAACCTGAGTGCCGGGGCCACGCTACTGCTGCAGGCCCAGGCCCAGCGGCCCGATTCGGTACGCCGCCTGGCCAACAACACCACCGTGGCCCAAACTTACAGCTACCGCTGGACCGTGCGCGGCGACGGCCTCACCCCCAGCCAAGCCAGCAACCCGACGGTTGTAGTTGCCCCCACCGTCAGCAGCCGCTACACGCTCACCGTGACGCCCACCAGCGGCTTTGGCCCCGGCTGCGGCGATACTACCTCGATGCTGGTGCGGGTAGTGCAGCCCGCCCCGGCTCCCCTCATCTCGCGCAACGGGGTGGTGCTCAGCAGCAGCTACGCCAGCGGCAATCAGTGGTATCTCAACGGCGTGCCCATTGCGGGAGCCACCGGAAACACCTACACGGTTACTGCCAACGGTACCTACACCGTGCAGGCCACCGTGGGCAGTTCCACCGGTCCCGTCATCACCCCCATGTCGGCGGCCGTGGCGTTGGTGCTGTCGGCCCTGCACGCCCAGCCCGGTGCCCGCCTGAGCGTGGCCCCCAACCCCACGCCCGACGGCCACCTCAACGTGCTACTTACCGGCTACCACGAACCCGTTGAACTCACGCTGTTCGATGCGCTGGGCCGCATCGTTGCCCGGGCCGAAATGGCTGTAGCTAACCCGCAGGGCAGCACGCAGGCGCTCGATTTGAGCCGCGCCGGCGCGGGTGTCTATGTGTTACAGGTGCGCACCGCCACCAGCCTCGAAACCCGCCGCGTGGTGCGCGAATAGCAGATGCGAAAACGAAAAAGGCCGGCTGCTTACTCAAGCAGCCGGCCTTTTTACTTGTACCATAGAGGAGGTGGTTGGCGAATTCTGGACCGAACCGGGTGGTATCTTTTCTTCGTCATGAAAGACGCCCCAAAGCCCGACAAACGCCGCAAGGATGATGCGGCCTTGCGTGCCGCAGCCTTGCGCCCGGCCAAGCGAAGCTGCTTGACCGAAGCTGCCGCCCGGGCGTTGAACATTGACCCGAAACGCCTCTACCAGTGGCCGAAAGCCGCCCAAACGCCGGTTGCGGCCGCCAACCGGCGGCAAGCACAGGAACTGGGGATTTTAAAAAAAGCCATTGCCAGCGCCTGCTTTTAGCGCAGGCGCTGGCAGACCGAAACCCCATGAGGCGCGACTGCTTCATCGCCGCCAACCGCTCTGATTCCTACGACAATGCGCAAGCCAGAAACCGGCTTAGAAGCTATTTGCATTAGCAGGCGGAGTACCAACTCAAAAAGCTTCTAAAGGCTTTGGTCACCTCTGGTCCCGCTTCAAACCGGAGGTGCTCGAACTCCGCAAGTGGGCCTTTTTTGCCGACCTGGCCGATGCGCAGGCCAGCGTGGCCGCCTATTTTGACTACTAAAATCAAGAGCGATTAAGCCTGAATGCACCACTTCAGGTGCCATCGTAGCGGGAAATCCGCCGGAGAGCGGACGGCTGGCTAGGCAACCTCCCGGAGCCACGCCACGGCGCTGGCTTCGCTGTCGAACAGGCGGTACGTAAGGGCGGAAGCCTTGGCCTCGTGCATAACCTGGGCCATGGAGAGGCGGGCGAACACGTCGTTGGCCAGCAGCACGGCACCGTAGATGCCGCCGGGGCGCTGGCGGCTGCCATCGAGCCAGTAGTCTACTATCCAGGCGGTTTCCTCGTCGGTGAAGGGGGCCATCAGGCGCTGGTCGCCGAGCATGCGGTGCCACTTATTGCGGTCGAGCAAGTTGCGGGTGTGGGTGAGCAGGGCCTGGAGGTCGGAAAGCTGACGTTTACCGGGCTTGTACTCGAATATGACGTAGCCATCGGCATGTTCGAGCAGACGGCCGACGCTGTTTTCGAAATAGAGCTTGGTGGCAAGGGGTGGTTGCATAGACGATGGAGTAGCCAGGGGATTTCACGTAGTCCCGTCATTGGCTGGCGGGCGCGGCCCGGGGCTTTAGCAAATATATTGCGGCGCGCAAGCCGGTACAAGGCAACCGGCCAGGCGGCGACTCCAGGGAGCGCAGTAGGGACGGTTTGCGCGGCCCGTTGCGTCGGGTCCGGCGGCTGAAGCTGGTAGATATGCCGGGGCCTCTGCCCCTTCTTGTCCTTACCCAAATCTGTGGTCGTTGCTCCGGTTCGACCGCCCTAGGTGGTCCGACCGGTTGTCGTAAGGGCGAAATCGGTGATTTTTCAACCGGTCGGACTGCCTAGAGCGGTCGGACCGGACCGGTCAAGCGCCGCCCTAGGCAGCCAGATAGTTTTGGGTAAGGACAAGCAAGTTGAGCATGCCGGGCTTTTGTCTATAATCTTCGGGCAAGTTCTCAATCAAACGTACTTTCCGGCATGACAGCAGACCGCAGTATGCTGACCGATGCGCACCGGGCACGCTTATCGCCGCTTTGGCCCGGTCAGGCACCTAATCCCGGCGTCACGGCCACAGCTACGCGCCTGTTCGAGGAAGCCATTCTGTGGCGGATGCGTTGCGGGGTGCGACCTCCTCAAATCTTTTGGCCCCTGGCGCCGCGTGTTTGCACGATTTTCGCGCTGGAAAAATAGTGGGGCTGGGCTAAAGCACTGGCTGCCTTGCAGCACGAGGAAGGATTAGACCAGCTCATAAAAGCCCCTCTACAATATTGTAGAGGGGCTTTTTGTACCAGAGACGGGACTCGAACCCGTACGTCCGTGAAGACAAGGGATTTTAAGTCCCTCGTGGCTACCATTACACCACTCTGGCTCAATGAGTTACGAATAAATACGCATACTCATTACTTGCAAACAAAAAAGACGTTGCGGTAAAGCAACGTCTTTTTTTCAATTATTCTTGGAGCGGGAGACGAGGTTCGAACTCGCGACCTCGACCTTGGCAAGGTCGCGCTCTACCAACTGAGCTACTCTCGCGGGAGGTCCAGAACTGCGGTTGTTTATTTCCGTAGCGCTGAATGGTTCGACAAAGGTAAGGGGCTTTTTTGGCGAAGCAAGTGCAGCGGCTGGAAATTTCCCGCCACGGCACCTTTCCGCTTCATTTTCAGCTGGAAAATTTTTATTTCCCCAGCGTCAGCTTCAATTCGTTCAGCTTCATCAGCGCTTCGATGGGCGTGAGGGTGTTCACATCGAGGTGCTGAAGCAACTCGCGGATGCGCTCCAGGGCCGGGTCGCTGGGCTCGAAGATGCTGAGCTGGGCGCGGGGCGCGGTAGCCACGGCCGTGGTAGCGCGGGGCTTGGGCTGGGCAGGCTCGCGGGGCGGTGGCACGGCAATGCCGGCCCGCGTGGCGCTACCGTTGGGCTCAATACCGGCT